>JAOACU010000001.1 GCA_026417715.1 Anaerolineae bacterium
GTCCGATGGTTTATTTCCGTTCCAAGATGCGCACATCCTTGTAGTACACAAACCCTAGGATACGACCGCGCACCCAACCATCTACATACGGACGTACAAGTTCGCGCCCACCGTAGTAGTAGATGGGAATCACCGGCATCTCTTCGGCGAGGATGGCTTCGGCTTGTTCGTACATTTCTTTGCGTTTCTTGGCATCGGGTTCGCCGCGCGCCGCTCGCACGATCTTGTCGTACTCGTCATGTTTCCATTTCACGTTGAAATAGTCTTGCGCGGAATCCCACAGGATGTTGTACCAGTTGTTGGGATCCTCATAGTCCGAGAGCCAGCCGCCGCGATAGATGTCGTAATCGGCTTCGGTGCGCCACTTGAGAAAGACCGCCCATTCCATATTCTCTAGTTTGACATTGATTCCCAACGTCTCTTTCCAAGTGGCTTGCAAGTACTCGGCGATGATTTTGTGCGTCGCGGCTGTATTGTAGGTGTAAACGATCTCACGCATTCCCTTGCCATCGGGGAAACCTGCCTCTGCCAAGAGTTTCTTTGCCAGCGCTACATCTACTTTGCCATACTTGCTCAGTTCGGGTTTGTGTCCATCAATACCGGGAGGTGTAATGATGGGAGCAGGTTTACCAACGACCCTTGCCAAGTCAATCACCTTTTGGCGATCAATCACCAGTGAGAGGGCTTGTCGGACGCGCTTGTCGTTGAACGGCGGCTTTTTGTTGTTGATGGAGAGGAAGTAGGTTCCAGAAGAATCGTAAACGTAAACTTCTTTGCTCAAGACAGGATCTTTGAGGATGCGATCCGTATCCGCAGGAGGCAGTGCCACACCGGCATCCAACTCCTTATTCTCGTATGCCGCCAGTTGTTGCGCTTCGGTGCCACCCGGATAGATTGGGCGGATCACTTTGGTCAGCGTGGGTTTCTTACCCCAATAATCGGGGTTAGGCACTAGCACCAACTCTTTGTCGTGCTCCCATTTTTCCAGTTTGAATGGACCGCTGGTGACGATATTGGCGGCTTCGGTCCATTTCTTGTCGTGCTTTTCGATGGCTTGGCGTGGCACTGGCATCAATGTCCACGTGCTCGCCAGACGCAAAAAGTAGCCGGCGGGCTCTTCTAGTGTTACAACCAGGGTGTAATCGTCAACTGCTTTTACTCCCATCGCATCAAGGTCTTTGATTTCGCCCTTGTTGATTTTCATCCCGTTCTTGATCGGATAGACGGCTTTGGCATACGGCGAGGCGGTCGCGGGATTAGCAACGCGCTTCCAGGCATACTCGAAATCTTTCGCGGTGATGGGGGTGCCATCGGTCCACTTGGGTCCCTTGCGGATGTTGAAGGTGTAGGTCAAGCCGTCCGGGGAAACGCTCCACTTTTCAGCCAGCATTGGGACGAGGTTACCTTTCATGTCCACATCAAGCAGAGCGTCGAAGAGTTGTACGACCACGCCCAACGAGTTTGTGTCTTGCGCTAAACCGGGATCCAGACTTGCTGGTTCGGTCATTGGCACACGCAGAACTTGTTCCTTCGCCAGCACGGGACCTGGGGGTGCTGCAGGGGGCTTGGTCGGTTCAGGGGTTGGCGCCGCGCACGCGGCAATGAACGCCAAGGCGACGATCAGCACGAGGACGCCGATGAATGGTTTCTTCCAAACGATGCTCATTCTTTCTCCTCCCTTAAGAATTAGACCCGATGCGCATTTTCATCGAGTCGTTTTTTCTCCACTCGGCAATGAGTAGAGTCGAGCAAACGTTCAGTTTGTACGATTACGTGATATGCGCGATAACATCACCTCCTTTTTTCCGAATGTCGCGATGTGGGTGAAGATGTGCTAGTAGCCCCGATTATAATCAGCGAGTGCAAAATGTCAAAATCGCTCCACACCGATGAGGCTAACGTTGGCGTGCCCACGCCTGAATCTGTTTCACCAACGAAGCGAGGATTGTCACAAGTTGAACCAACTCGCGCACCGAGAGATCGAAACGCGGTTTTTCTTTTGTCGTTGGGGATGATTCGCGCGACGCGTCTGCCTCGCGCGTGGTATCGCGTCTTGCGATGCGCCCCGCAATCAAAACCGCCATCAACGCGCCAGCGATTCCTCCAGCCACTCCTCCCAGAATCGCAGGATACGCTTCACTTTGGCGCAAGGTGCGCGTGACTAGTTGGACACGCGTGACGATTGTTTGCACATCCAGTTGCTTTTGCATTACCCACCTCATTCACCCAAGACGAAGCGCCAGACACGGCGCGCCGTGATGTGGAGACGTGTGCCTAGCGCGTACAACGTAATCGGCACATTGGCAACGCGCGCGGATGTGCGTTGCGTACCTTGTTCGATCCGACGCGCCCAGAGTTGAGCATTCAACAACGGCGCGCGCAACCATCGCCGGAAACGACGTAGGTACAATTGCGCGAAATACAAGACGATACCCGGTATCGCAACAAAAAGTATCGTCCAAAAAATTAGCCAAACGAGAGCCAGATCACGCCAAGGAGCGAAAGGATTTTCCATTTTCGATTGCCAATTGCCGATTTTCGATTGGTTCGCGCACAAATCGCAAATCGAAAATCGAAAATTATCTATCTCCGTTCATTGTTGCCAAAATGTCCTGCGCGTATTGCCGCAATTCATCATCAGGAAACTGGAGCAAACTTTGCAGCGATTCGATCATCAACGGGCTGTGAATTCGCTTGAGCGCGTTGGCAGCAGCCGCGCGCATCTCCGCTGTGCCTTGTTGCAGAGCCACCACCAGTGCAGGCACGGCTTTGACAGTGCCGATTTCACCCAACGCCCTTGCCGCCGCGCAACGCATTCGCGCATCGGCTTGGAAGGTATGGCTATCGCCGCGCAAGGCGACCAACAAGGGTTCGATTACCCGATCCGTGTAGGCGCGTCCCAGGGCTTGGACAACCGTCTCGCGCACCATTGCATCTGCATCGCGCAAGCGCGGGAGCAAGTAATCCACTGCACGGTCCATTTGCAATTGCCCCAAGACCTCGGCGGCGCGTTGACGCGTGCGCGCGTCAGGTGATTGTAACTCGCGCGCACACTCTTCAACCACGCGCTCATCGTGCATTTCGCGCAGTACGTTGATGGCTTGGGCATCGCCTTCACACGCGCGTTTCAGCCACGTTTGTCGAATCGTCTCGCGCAAATCCGCGCGGAGTGTGAATGCGTGTGCCGCCGCGCGCGCGGCGAGCCACTCTTCACCTTGCGATTGCAGATTGAGCACCAAGTCGGTGGCATCGCCCAAGCCAGCGTAGAACAGAATCACTTCGCGCCACGCGGGGTCGTTCAAGTGCGGACGCAAAGATGCTAAACCACTCGCTTGAAGTGCGCGGGCGGCAAAGTACGCTTGCCATAAGGGATGAGCAAACTCGACTGCGCGTTGTTTGACGGCGCGTAAGAATCCGCGCGACTTGGCAAGTGCACCGTTTGACACAGGACGCCCATACTGCAAGTCGAGCGCGATGTTTCCCAGCATTTTGAGCGTATCGGCTTCGGAGAGAGTCGCTTGCACGTAGGCATCGAACAAATCGGTGCGGCGCGTGGGCAATGCCAACTCGCGTTGCCATAGATACGCTAACAAACGCAAGGTCAATGGGTTGGAGGTGAGTACACGCGGCACATTGTTCGTCTTGAGCGATGCGACAAACGTCGCCGCATTCGTCACACCCAGTTTATTGGCAAATGCTTCGATCTCGCTGTCGCGAAAGCCGGGCAAACGATATTCGACAAAGTCCGCTAGGGGTTTTTCGGCGCTGGCAATGATGGTCGCGTTCTGATATTCTTTGAGTGCGATGCGCAAGGTCTCGGTATCGAGTGTGTCGGCATCGTCAATCAATACCAAGGCGCGACCCTCAGCGAATACACGCGGGAAGAAGAGGCGTGGAGTACGCGCGACGAGTGTATCACTCAACGTTAGACCGCGTGGCACGTCGTAGATGTACGGTAAGGACACATCGGGACGCGCAGAAAAAAAGAGGGGAACGGGAGCGCGGGGGTTTTTGAGCAGGCGGCGCGCCGCTGTGACGGCTAGATAGACCAGCGTGGTGGTTTTGCCAGTACCAGGCGCACCTGTGATGACTAGGCGCGGTGTCTGTGACAGGGTTGCCATCAAACCGCGTGGTTCAATCCACTCGGTTTCAAGGACGACACGTGCGCCGGGGAAAGGTAGGTAGCGAAAGCGCGCACAGAGGTACTCGGCATACGCGCGCTGAAAGCGCAAGGTTGGATCGAAAAGAGCAACAAGTGAATTCATCGCCGATAATTTTAACACTGGCACGCCGTTGTGTCAATCACTCTTGGAGAGAAAGAGGTTTCTAGACCTCACAGGTCTCGGAGACCTGTGAGGTCTGAACAAGCCCATTTACCGTTTTCTACCCATGAGTGGTCGTTAAATTTTCACAATCGGTTCTTTACTCGCCTGACTCAACACTTCAACACCGTTATCGCGAATCACCACCAAGTCTTCGATGCGTACACCACCCCAGCCCGGAATGTAAATGCCCGGCTCGATGGTCAACGTCATTCCGTCGCGATACACATCCTTGCTCAACTTGCTAGCGCGCGGACCTTCGTGCACAGCAAGACCAACGCCGTGCCCCAAGCCGTGTCCAAACGGCTCGAACTCGCTCTTGGCGATGACGTTACGCGCGAACGCATCGGCACGCTTGCCTTTGACGCCGGCGCGAATTTTCTTTTCGGCGTGTTCCTGCGCTTTGAGCACCGTGTTGTACACTTTCAAAAACTGATGATCGGCGGGTTCGCCCAAACAAATCGTACGGGTCAAATCGGAGTGATAACGCTGGATGCGGCAGCCGATGTCCACGACAATGGGTTCACCGCGCTGAATCACGCGATCACCGGGAATTGCATGCGGTAGCGCGCCGTTGGGTCCCGATGCAACGATGAGATCGAAGGCGACTTTGTCTGCGCCGTTCTCGCGCATAAATTTTTCGATGATCCACGCGGCTTGTTTTTCAGTCATTCCGGGTCTGACCGTAGCGCAAAAATGTGCAAATGCGCGATCGGTCAATTCGACCGCGCGCTTGATCAGTTCGAGTTCGCCGGGTTCTTTGACGATGCGCAACTCTTCGACCAAGCCCTTGGTGGGTACGAGTTTGAACCCTACTTTGCGCGCGACTTTACTCCACTCTTTGAGCGTGGCGACTGTCAGATGCGTCGCTTCAAAACCCATCGTCTTGGGTTTGACTTCAGCGGCAAAATCGGCGAGCGGTTTGTTGCGATCGTACCCCGACTCGAGCAACTTGAATTCAGGCGCGCGTAGTTTCACATCTTCATAGTATCGCGAATCGGTAGCGATCCATGCTTGCTCTGCGGAAAGTAACAGTGTGGCGTCCAGATACTCGCCGCCTGAAAATCCAGAGAGATAGTATTGATTTTCGGGACGAGTGATAAGTAAGGCGTCAAGTCCTTGTGCAGACATTTTGGCGCGTAAGGCGTTGACGCGTTGGTTCATAGTGCTCCTTTCGTATTGCGTAATGCGTATTGCGTAATGCGTATTGCGTAATGCGTATTGCGTGGTGCGTATTGCGTAGTTGCATTGTAGCACAAGTTGGGACGGCGCGCTAGTTGGGGTTCGGGTGTGCCGGTGGTGTGAGTTGACAGCAAATAGATTCGATGCGAGAATGAAATTGCAAGACAAAAGGAGTGGATATGTCGTTCAGAATTCTTGGTGCTATCGTTTTGTTTCTCGCCATCGGCACAGTCGGTTGTGAAACCGCAACGACGGCGCCACCCTATCCTGCGCCGCCTAGTCTGCCGTCTTCACAAGCGTATCCTGCCCCACAGATGCCATCCGCCGCGTTGCCTACTCCGTCCCCGATTATGGATTTGTTTCAACGCGCCGAAATCGCATACCACAACGGCAACCTCGATGCGGCATTCGCCTACTACACTCAAATCATTGAACTTGACCCCAAGAACACCGATGCGTATTACAACCGCGCCATCATTTACGAAGATCAAGGCAATCTTGATCAAGCGATTGCCGAGTACACACACATCTTGACGCTCGATCCCAAGTATGTCCGCGCCGTATACAATCGTGGCTTGCTCTACCACAAGCAAGGCAAACTCGAACAAGCGATTGAAGATTACAGTCGAGCGATGGAACTCGATCCAAAATCACCGCGCCCGTACAACAATCGCGGACTGGTGTACGAAGATTTGGGCGATCCAACACGCGCGCTTGCCGATTATTCCAAAGCCATCGAACTTAATCCGAATTTTGCACTTGCCTACCTCAATCGCGGTTTGCTCCACCGCGCGCAAGGACGCAAAGCACAAGCCATCGCCGATTTGGAAAAGTATCTGGAATTGGCACCGCACGCGGCAGACCGCGCACAAGTGGAAGAATGGATCCGTGAATTGAAAGGAAGGTAAGTTTCAAAAAAGATGCGCGTAATTTCAGGTGTTGCCAAAGGACACCCACTCAAAGCCGCAGGGGCAGCCACGCGACCGATTACCGATCGCGTCAAAGAAAACCTGTTCAACATTTTAGGTGCGCGGATTGTGGACGCGCGCGTGCTCGATTTGTTCGCGGGCGCCGGCAGTGTTGGCATCGAAGCGTTGTCGCGCGGCGCGCGCGCGGCAACCTTCGTCGAGGTGGATCGCACTGCGCTGAATGCCATTCGCGCGAATCTGGAGGCAACGCGCCTTGCTGACCGCGCGCACATCGTACGTCGCGATGTGTTCAAGTTCTTGCGCGACACACCGGAGCCGTACGACCTGATTTACGTTGCGCCGCCGCAATATCAGGGTTTGTGGATGGGAACGCTGGCATTGCTCGATCAAGGCGCGTGGTTATCCGAATGTGGAGTCGTGGTGGTGCAGATTCACCCGAAGGAGTACAAAGAACTTGCGCTGACGAACTTGGTGTTGTTCGATCAGCGCAAGTATGGAAGCACAATGTTGTGTTTCTATCGGCGTGCGTCGGAACGCAAAGCCGATGGCACTCCGAGTTCACCCAGTAGTTCTATCACCTCGGCATCGCTGGTTTGACCAAAGTGCGTGTAGAATCGTCCGACCGCCCAAAACGGTTCGGGCGTAGCCAACACAACCACTTGATCGCACTCTTGTCCCAAGCGTTGAATCGTCTCTGGAGGTCCGACGGGAATCGCCAAAATCACGCGCGCGGGTTGAGATTGGCGTAGCGCGCGCAACGCGGCAAGCATCGTCGAACCAGTTGCCACACCGTCGTCGGTAATGACGACGGTTTTGTTTTGCACATCGAGTGGCGGACGATTCTTGCGGTACACTTCGAGTCGGCGCGCGATCTCTTGACGTTGATACTCGATTTCGCGTTCGATCTCTTTCTGCGATAACCGCAACTCGATGATGAGTGTTTCGTCGAGCAACACTTCGCCCGTGCTTGTGATCGCGCCGATAGCAAGTTCGGGGTTGAACGGCGCGCCGAGTTTGTGCGCGATGAACACATCGAGCGGCGCGTGGAGCGCGCGCGCGATTTCTGCCGCGACGACGACACCACCGCGCGGAATGCCGAGCACGATGACGTTTGGCTGTCCCTGCAAAAAGTGCAAACGTGCGGCAAGTTGCTTGCCCGCGTCTGTGCGATCTTTGAACAACATCGTCCCCTTACCCAATCATCTAATCACCCAATCACCCAATTACCCAATCATCTAATCACCCAATCACCCAATTACCCAATCACCTAATCACCCAATTTTTCCCAACGCCAACTCAACCGCGTGTTGCGCATCGCGCGCTACCACGATACGCGCGCGCGTGTTCCCGCGCGTCAGTTGCCATGTGTGCAAGCCGATGACTGGAATCCCGAACTTGAGCGCGAACGCAATTTCGCTCAACGTGCCATACTCACCACCGACGGCGATCACCGCGCGCGCGGTGCGCACGACGATACTGTTGCGCGCTTCACCCAAGCCGGTGACAATCGGAATGTCCACGTACGGATTTGCCTCGCGCGGTGTTTTGCCGGGCAGAATGCCAATCGTCAAACCCCCCGCGCGTTTCGCACCTTTGCACGCGGCTTCCATCACACCACCCAAACCGCCGCATACCACAATCGCGCCGCGTCGCGCCAGTTCGTAACCCACTTGTTCCGCCAGCGCGTAGGTTTCCGCATCGCAGCGTCGCGCGCCGATGACGGAGATTAGAGATTGGAGATTAGTGATTGGTGATTGGAGATTAGTGATTAGAGATTGGTGATTGGAGTTAGAGCGCTTGGACATTCGTCCTCCGTCATCCGTCTTCCGTCCTCCGTCGCAAAACACATTCCGCCAACCGCGTATACACACTTCCCTCTGGCGTCAAATCACTCTTCATCACCGCGACGCGTTCGACGCGCAATTCACCCACATCGCCGATACGCGCTGCTTCGATGAGCGCGCCGATGCGTTGGCGTTCGCTGGGCGAGGCGTCGCGTTTGACACGTCCGAGTGTGAGATGCGGTGTGAACGCGCGTTCTTCGCGCGCAAAGCCGAACGTAGCACACGCCGCGTCAATGTGTTCGGCAAGACGCGCGGCAACGTCCACTTGTCCGCGCGCGCCAACCCAGATGACGTTGGGTTTGCGCATGTTCGGAAACGCGCCTGCGCCACCAATTGTCAAGGTGAATGGCGCAAAATCATTGCAGACTTGCGCGATAGCGCGTTCAAGCGCAGGAATGCGCGCGGCGTCCACATCGCCCAAGAATTTGAGTGTGATGTGAATGTTTTCTGGAGCCACCCAGCGAATCGCGCGCGCGACTGTGTCGCGTTTGAGCCGCGCTTGGACATCGGCAAGCGCGCGATGCAACGCGTCGTTCAACTCGATGGCAATAAAAGTGCGGATGGGTTGCATAAACCCATTTTACTCCAGATGGGAATGCGCCGCAAATGTAACATCAGAGCGCGTCGCCGACTCTAGATTCGCATTTGAAAAAAATGCGCACGAGTGTTACAATCGGACACAATAAATTTCTAGCCACAAGGAGTTGACCCGTGACCTCACAACGTAATTGGCTATGGCAACCGAATCTCATCGTTTTTATTTCGAGCGCGTGCATTATGATTTTGGAACTGGTAGCGGGGCGAATGATTGCACCCCACGTCGGCTCGTCGTTGTACACGTGGACGAGTGTGATTGGTGTAGTACTCGCTGGTATCTCACTAGGCAATTATCTGGGCGGACGCTTGGCAGATCGCTGGGCATCGTTACGATTCTTGGGCGCAGTGTATCTGCTTGCCGCCATCACCTCATTCTTCATCCTGTGGGTGGATCGCATCGGACGTGTCACGCCGAATGACTGGCCCATCGTCGCCGAAATTCTGGTGCTTACAACAGCGATGTTTTTTGTGCCCTGCACGATTCTGGGAATGATTTCGCCAATCGTCGCGAAACTCGCGGTGAGCGATTTGGCAACGACGGGAAGCACCGTCGGGAAAATTTACGCCGCCGGCGCGCTGGGCAGTATTGTCGGTACGTTCGCGACTGGCTTTGTATTGATTTCGTGGTTCGGCACGTACACGATTGTTATCGGCGTCGCGCTCTTGCTTGGCGCGCTCGGCATCGTGTTCCTCTTGGGTGCGCGTTGGCAAGCGGCAGCACTCGCGCTGCTCGTCATCATTGGTGGCGCGACACTCGCGATCAATCAAGGTTGGAACAAAGGTCCGTGTGCACGTGAGACGAATTACTATTGCATCAAGGTTTACAATGACAACGTGGGTGGCGAACCGATTCGATTGCTAGTGCTCGATCACCTTGTCCACAGTTACGTGTCGCTGACCGATCCGACCACGCTCATCTATGGTTACGAAAAAATTTACGCCGAGATGGCGCAGTATCGCGCGCGCACCAAGTCGCCGCCCGATGTGTTGATGATTGGCGGCGGTGGCTATACGTTCGCGCGCTATATGAAAGCCGTTTATCCCGAAACGGCAATGCACGTCATCGAGATTGATCCTGGCGTCACCGAATTCGCGTACGCGGAACTTGCACTCAAACCCGAATGGAACATTCTCACGTGGAACGAAGACGCGCGCACCTTTTTCGCGCGTCCTCCTTCGCGCAAATACGATTTGATTTTGGGCGATGCGTTCAATCACTATTCCGTGCCCTATCACCTCACGACCAAAGAATTCAACGAACGCGTGCGCGAGTGGTTGACGGACGATGGCTTGTACGTCGTCAACATCATTGACGGACCATACGGCGAATTTGTGCGCGCGTACTTTCACACGCTCCGTCAAACGTTCAAGCACGTGTATCTCGTGGTGGGCAATTACGCATGGCGCGAAGTCTCACGCAGTTTCTTTGTTTTGATTAGCACGGACAAGCCGATGGATTTAGCAACGCTGGCAAGTTGCGATGCGGGTGATGGCGACACGCTCACGATGCGTTTGCTGGCTGGCGATGGCGAAATCAATCGCTTGTTGACCGAAGCACCGCTCATCACCTTGACGGATCAGTACGCGCCGGTGGATCAAATGCTGGCGTCAGTGTTCCAAGAGACCAAACCCAAGTGATACGCAATACGTGATACGTGATAAGTGATACGTGATATGTGATGAAACGTAAATACACCAATCGTCGCTATTTGGAAGCGTTGCAAGAACGCGTGCTCATCTTCGATGGTGCGATGGGCACCAACCTGCAAAAAATGAATTTGACCGCCGAACATTTTGGCGGCGCGCAGTATGTCGGTTGCAACGATTATCTGGTCATCACCTATCCCCAAGCCGTCGAGACGGTGCATCGTTCGTTTCTCGATGTGGGCGTGGATGTCATCGAGACGAACACGTTCCGCACAAATCGAATCACGATGCGCGAGTACGGCTTGCAGGAGCGTGTCGTCGAAATCAATCTGACGGCGGCACAACTCGCGCGTCGTTTGGCGGACGAATACACCACGAAAACACATCAACCGCGCTTTGTCGCTGGCGCCATCGGACCATCGGGTAAATTGCCTTCGGCGAACGAACCCGATCTTTCGGACATTACGTTCGACGAGTTGGTGGATGTGTTTCGTGAGCAAGCCGTCGGATTGATTCGCGGTGGGGTGGATGTCGTACTCATCGAAACGGCACAGGATATTCTCGAAGTGCGCGCGGCGATTGCGGGGATTCATCAGGCGTTTGAAGAGACGGGAATCTTTTTGCCGATTCAAGCCCAAGTCACGCTCGATACCACAGGTCGGATGTTGCTGGGCACGGACATTGAAGCCGCCTTGACGATTCTGGAGGGCTTGGACATTGATGTCATCGGCATCAATTGCTCCACAGGTCCCGAGCATATGCGCGAGCCGATTCGCCTCTTGGGCGAACAATCGCGCCTGCCGGTGTCGTGCATTCCGAACGCGGGTTTGCCCCTCAACGTGGATGGGCAAGCCGTGTATCCACTCGAACCCGAACCATTCGCGAACGATTTGTACGAGTTCGTTGTCAAGCACAAGATTTCGGTGGTGGGAGGATGTTGTGGCACCACACCCGCGCATCTGCAACGCTTGATCGAGAAACTCAGAGGTCATCCGCACCCCCCGCGTCCCACCGCTTGGCAACCCAAACTCGCCTCGGCGATGACCGCGCGCGCGATGCGTCAGGACCCGCCACCCACACTGATTGGCGAACGTTGCAATGCACAAGGTTCGCGCAAATTCAAACAGTTACTCCTCAAAGAAGATTACGATGCGATTTTAGAGATGGCGCGCGAACAAGTCGCGAATGGCGCGCACGCGCTCGACGTTTCGACTGCGGTGACAGAACGCCCTGACGAAGCCGAACTGATGCGGCGGGTCGTCAAAAAACTAGCCACCAGCGTAGACGTGCCGTTGGTGATTGACACCACAGAACCCGACGTGCTCGAGATCGCACTCAAGACGGCGCCGGGACGTTGTCTCATCAATTCGACGCATCTGGAAGGCGGTCGCGCCAAAGCCGACAAGGTCTTTGCGCTCGCCAAGCAACACAATGCCGCTGTCATCTGCCTCACGATTGACGAACAAGGAATGGCAAAGACGCGCGAACGCAAATTGCAAATTGCCGAGCGTTTGCACACCATCGCGGTACACGAGCACGGTTTGCGTCCCTCCGATCTCGTTTTCGACACGTTGACTTTTACGCTCGCCACAGGCGATCCCGAGTTTGTCAACTCAGCCATCGAAACGCTCGAAGGGATTCGTTTGATCAAGCAACATTTGCCCGGCGTGTTGACCTCGTTGGGAGTGAGCAATCTGTCGTTTGGTTTGGCGCCGCACGCGCGTCCTGTGCTCAACTCGGTGATGCTTTACCACGCCGTCCAAGCCGGGTTGGATATGGCGATTGTCAATCCGGCGCATGTGACGCCGTATGCCGATATTCCACCTCACGAACGCGAACTTGCCGAAGACCTGATTTTCAATCGGCGCGCTGACGCGCTGCAACGTTACATCGAGTACTTTGAAAAAGTGACGCCACAAAGCGTCGAAACGCACGTTGACCCCACCGCGCACCTTTCACCCCAAGAACGTTTGCATTGGAAAATCGTTCATCGTCACAAAGACGGTGTGGAAGCAGACATTGATGCGGCAATCGCGCAAACCATTCTCACTCAGCCGATTTCCAAACATCAAGCCGCCGTTCATCTCCTCAACACGGTTCTCCTGCCCGCGATGAAAGAAGTGGGTGACAAATTCGGTGCGGGTGAATTGATTCTGCCGTTTGTTTTGCAATCGGCAGAGGTGATGAAAAAAGCAGTGGCGCACCTTGAAACGTATCTGGAAAAGCAACAAGGTGTGAGCAAGGGCACGATTGTGTTGGCAACGGTGTACGGCGATGTGCACGACATTGGCAAAAATCTGGTCAAGACGATTCTGGTCAACAACGGCTACACCGTCATTGATTTGGGCAAGCAAGTGCCCGCCGAAACGATCATCCGTCAAGCGGTGGAAGCAAACGCTACGGCGATTGGTCTTTCGGCATTGCTGGTTTCCACTTCCAAGCAAATGCCGTTGATTGTGAACGAATTGCATCGTCGTCGTTTGCATTTTCCGGTGTTGATTGGGGGCGCCGCTATCAATCGTCGTTTTGGTCTGCGCATTTTGCGAACGGATACCAACGAGTACTATGCCCCAGGCGTGTTCTACTGCAAAGACGCGTTTGAGGGATTGGCAACGCTCGACCGTTTGCTCGATCCGCAACAACGCGAAGAACTACTCGACCATCTCTGGCGCGATGCCGATGCCGAATTGAATCGCGCGCGTATCGAGACGCGGCGTGCAAGTACAGTGGCGCGCTCCGATGTTGTCCCTATGCCGTTTTCTCCACCGACACGTTGGGGTGTGCGCGTGGTGCGCGAAATGCCCCTCGAAATCGTCTTTCAGTATCTTTCGATCAAAGAACTGTATCGCCTGTCGTGGGGCGCGAAAAACGCGCACGGCGAAGAATGGGAAAAACTCCAACGCGCCTTCGACGAACGTTTGGAGCGAATGAAGCGCGAAGCCCTGCGCGAAGGATGGCTCAAGCCACAAGGAGTGTATGGCATTTTCCCGTGTCAGTCTGAGGGTGATGAATTGATTATTTACGATCCTGCTACCATCAACACGGCATCACCCGAAGAACTCACGCGCTTTTCTTTCCCGCGTCAGCCCGATTGGGAACGTCTGTGTCTTGCCGATTACTTTGCTTCCGTAGATTCGGGCAAGTTCGATGTGGTGGCGTTGCAAGTGGTGACGGTCGGACATCAAGCCACCGAACGTTTTGATCGTTTGCAACTGGCAGGCGATTACACCGAAGCATACTTTACGCACGGCTTGGCGGTGCAAACCGCCGAAGCCACCGCCGAGTATTTGCATCGGCATATTCGTCGTGAACTTGGCATTCCTGAACAGCGAGGTAAACGATACTCGTGGGGCTATCCCGCCATTCCCGATTTAGCGGATCATCGCAAGGTGTTTGATCTACTTCCTGCTGAACGCGAACTGGGAATGTCGCTCAGTCCCGCTTTTCAATTGATTCCCGAACAATCCACTGCCGCGATTATCGTGCATCATCCCGACGCCAAGTACTACAGTGTAGGTAAATCGCGCGTGGAACAGTTGACCGAAGAGTGATAGATATGACTAACGAATTTCTCACCCAACTTGCTTCAACGCCCTTGCTTGCCGATGGAGCAATGGGCACAATGCTACACAGTCGCGGCATCGGTTTCGATGAATGCTTTGACGCGCTCAATCTCACCAATCCTGTATTGGTGGCAGATATTCATCGTGAGTATATTCACGCTGGAGCACAAATCATTCTCACCAACACGTTTGGTGCGAATCGGTACAAACTTGCCAAGCATGGTTTGGCGGATCGCGTTGCCGAGATAAATCGCGCGGGCGTAGAACTGGCGCGGCGCGTGGTCGCGGCTTCCTTTCGTCACGTGTG
The DNA here is from genome assembly GCA_026417715.1 of Anaerolineae bacterium. Taxonomy (GTDB): domain Bacteria; phylum Chloroflexota; class Anaerolineae; order UBA4142; family UBA4142; genus VGOB01. The sequence goes on from JAOACU010000001.1 coordinate 14,392, forward strand.
GATCGCGGGTGATGTGGGACCGCTGGGAATTCGCCTTGCGCCGTTTGGACGCGTTCAGCCCGAAGAAGCGCGACAAGCGTTTCGCGAACAAATCCAAGCCCTCGTCCACGCCGGCGCCGACCTGATTGTGATTGAGACGATGACCGATCGCAACGAAGTGGTCGAAGCGATTCGCGTGGCGCGCGAAATCACAACCCTGCCGATTGTCGCGACGATGACGTTTACGCGCGATGACCGCACCTTGTTCGGCGACGATCCTGCAACAGTGGCGCGCGCGATGCACCAAGCGGGGGCAGATGTGATTGGAGCGAATTGTTCCGGTGGTCCATCGCAACTATTGCGCATCTTGCGTCAAATGCGCCAAGCCGTGCCCGACGCGCGCTTTTGGATCAAGCCGAACGCCGGCTGGCCCGAGCAAGTGGGCGACCGTGTGATGTACGCCGCCACGCCCGAATATTTTCGCGACTTTGTGAGTGAATTTCGTCGCGCCGGCGCCAACGTGATGGGTGGGTGTTGTGGCACAACGCCAGCGCACATCGCGGCGATGCACCAAGCCCTTCAACAAACTTTGCACATCACAGTTGAATCTGTCGAGTCTGCGCCGACGACACCGACCATCGAAACGGGCGCTGAGGCGGCACATCCTTCGCATCTGGCGCGTACACTCGCCGCCAAGAAATTTGCCATCGCGGTCGAACTCGATCCGCCGCGCAGTCCGGCAACTCAATCGCTGATTGCCGCCGCCGCGTTGCTCCAAGACGCGGGAGCCGATGTGATTGACGTTGCCGATACGCCGATGGCGCGAATGCGAATGTCGGCGTGGGCAGTCTGCGAAGTGATTCAACGCCAAGTCGGAATTGAAACCACGTTGCATTTTCCCACGCGTGGGCGTAACTTGTTGCGCGTGCAAGGTGATTTGCTTGCCGCACACGCCGTCGGCATTCGCAACGTGTTCGTGGTGATGGGCGATCCCACCTCCATCGGCGATTATCCCGAAGCCACCGATAACTATGACCTTGTGCCTTCGGGCTTGATCAAACTGATCAAACAAGGTTTCAATGTGGGTGTAGATCACGCTGGCATCTCGATTGGACAACCGACGGCGTTCTTTGTCGGCGCGGCACTCAATCCCTGTTCACCCGAACCGGAAAACGAAATCAAGAACCTGATCCGCAAGTTGAACGCGGGTGCCGATTTCTTTTTGACCCAACCAATTTTCGATCCGCAGGCATTGCGCGAATTTTTCGAGCGCTTTGCCGATAAAACCGGGCGTCCCTTGGACCGACCTGTGCTCGTGGGCATCCTACCACTGGTCAGCATCAAACACGCCAACTTTTTGCACAACGAAGTGCCGGGGATTGTCATTCCCGAAGCGATACGTCAACGGATGGAACGCGCGGGGGAACAAGGTGTGCGCGAAGGTGTGCGCATCGCGCTCGAACTCGTCGAACAAATCAAACCTTGGGCAGCGGGGATTTACCTGATGCCCCAATTCAATCGTTACGACCTCGTGGCGGAAATCATCGAAGCCACGCGTCGGAGAGTGTGAAATCGTACATCAATCTTTTGCATCGTCCTGGTTGGATCACAGGACTGGTGCAAAGCAAACAATCGCCCCCGAATGCGATTCGGGGGCTAGCGCAGGTGAGAAACCCGATACAATCGGCAGCACCCTTGCTTTGCCCCAGCCGTGAGTTGGATCACCTCTGCCTTTAGGATTTTGTCAAAGTCACCTCCGTGATTCGATTTGTCACGCTGAGCGCAGCGAAGCGTCTCGCAAAGTCCTTTGAGAGATTCTTGCTTCGGCTTCGCTCAGCACCGCGAAAAACGCGCCTCAGAATGACACCGTCGGCATTACTTTTTGATCACCACCCATCACGAATCTGCCACGCGACGGTCAGCGCTCCTTCGTCGTCCGTCGTTGATTCGGAGGCAAAATGATTGGCGCATTCTTTGACGTGGATGGAACGCTATACACCGCGAATATGTCGCGCGGCTTGGCGCAGTACGTTGCCGAGCACGGTGGCAAGTGGCGCGTGCGTTGGTATTGGGTGCGCAACTTGCCCTACTATTACCTGCGCCAACTCGGTTTGATGAGCGAAGAAGATTTTCGCAAACCCTGGGTGCAGTCGCTGGGATCGCTCATTCGAGGTTGGAGTGTCGAGCAAGGTGACCTCGCGTTTCGATGGATCGCTGAACAGTACATCCAACCGACGGCGCAACCCGACGTGATTGCGCGTTTGCGTGAGCACATCGCGCAAGGACATCTCACCTTGCTCGTTTCGGCGATGCTCACACCCACGCTGAAAATTCTGGGCGACGCGCTGGGCGTGACCGATGTGATTGGTACGAATGTCGAAGTGATGGATGGACGTTTCACTGGGCGCGTGCTTCCACCGATTTGCACCGGGTCTGCCAAAGAACGTCTAGTGCGCGAGTGGGTTCACGCGCGCGGCATCGCCCTCGATTGGCACGCGAGTTACGCCTACGCCGATTCGATCAGCGACGTGAAATTGTTGGAAATGGTCGGACATCCCGTTGCCGTGAATCCTGATTCGATGCTCGCGACACACGCGCGCAACAAGAATTGGGAGATTCTCACGACCACACGCGAGGTGCGCTAATGCCCGATCGAATCGTCGTTGCGATTTCCGGCGCCAGCGGTGTGATTTACGGCATCCGCGCCTTGCAAGTTCTACGCGCGATGCCGAACATCGAAACGCATCTCATCTTGAGCGCGGCGGCACGTCAAACGATCGTCGCGGAGACCGCGTGGACAGTGAAAGATGTGGAAGCGCTCGCCAACGTGGTGTACGATGCGCGCAACATCGGCGCGGCAATTGCGAGTGGAAGTTTTGCGACGCGCGCGATGCTGGTGATTCCGTGTAGCATCAAAAGTCTTTCGGCGATTGCCAATTCGTATGCGGCAGATTTGATCGCGCGCGCGGCAGATGTGACCCTCAAGGAAGGTCGCCCGCTGGTGCTGGTCGTGCGCGAGACACCGTTGCACATCGGACATTTGCGGTTGATGACGCGCGCGGCAGAGATCGGCGCGATCATTTTTCCGCCGGTGCCGGCGTTCTATCGTCGTCCCCACACGTTGGACGAAATCATTGACGACACGGTCGGGCGCGTGCTTGCGCGCATCGGCTTGGACAATGATTTGTACGCGCGCTGGAAAGAATCTACGTGAAACTACCTGACGATGTGCGCGCGTTTCTCGCCGCGCACAATACGCTGACCCTCGCCACCGTGAACGATGATGGCACACCGCACGCGTGCGATTTGTTCTACGCGCAAGTGGGCACTACCTTCTACTTTCTCTCCGATCCACAAACGCGCCACGTTCACAATTTGACGCGCGAGCCGCGAGTCGCTGTGACGATTCACGGCGACGCGCGCGGTTGGCAAGAGATTCGCGGTGTGCAGATAATCGGCATTGCCGCGCGCGTGACTCGTCGCACAGAACGCGCGCGCGCGTTCGCGGCATACATACGCAAGTACGCCTTTGTGCGCGCAATGTTACCGCGTGTCGAGATGTTAGGTCGCGCGCATCCGACGTTCGGTGTGGTTGAGTTGTACAAAATCGTACCGCGCTGGGTGCGCTGGATTGACAACACGCGTAGATTCGGATATAAGTATGTTATCCAAGCGTGACTCTATCCAAGTTTGAATCGTGGATGAGGTGGCGCGTTCGCGCGGCATCCCGATTCGGTTGCCCAAAGGAGGTGTGTATGGCAGAAGCCAAAGATGGTTGTGTCAAACCTGCACGCGGGATCATTGCTCCCGCAATTCAAACAACGACTCCTGCGGGAGTCACAACAACTCAGGAGGTGAAAACGATGCTCGCACGTGTTGGCAAACCCGCGCCCGATTTTGAAGCGAACGCGTTCATCGGCGAAGGGTTCAAACCCATCAAACTCTCGGATTACAAAGGCAAGTGGGTCGTCCTGTGCTTTTATCCCGGCGACTTTACCTTCGTCTGACCGACCGAACTCGCGGCGGTCGCCGCGCGATACGATGAATTCAAAGCGCTGGGTGTCGAAATTCTCGCGATGAGCACGGATAGTCGCTTTGTGCACAAGATTTGGCAAGAGCAAGAATTGTCCAAGATGGTGCAAGGCGGCGTGCCTTTCCCGATGTTGACCGATGCCGGCGGTAAGATTGGCACTGCGTACGGCGTGTACGATGAAGACGCAGGCGTGGACATTCGCGGACGATTTATCATTGATCCCGATGGCGTCATTATGGCGATGGAAGTGCTCACGCCCGAAGTCGGTCGCAATCCCGATGAGTTGATTCGCCAAATCAAAGCGTATCAACACGTCAAAAAGACGGGCGAAGTCACACCTTCTGGTTGGCAACCCGGTCAACCGACGTTGAAGCCAGGTCCCGCACTCGTGGGCAAAGTGTGGGAGGTTTGGAAGCCGTAGTTGGAGATTGGAGAATAGAGGTTAGAGAATAGAGATTGGAGATTGAAGACCTGAAGGGTTTTGAATCCTTCGGGTCTTTTTGCATTTTCGCGCTAACGCGTGTAAATTTGATGACGAAAGGATGCAAGTGCAGTGAATCTTTTCGATGCGTTGCTTGCCGCGCTGCCCGATGGAAAAATTCGCGAGGTGCGCGTGGGTGCGTTTTGGACGGCGGTTGTGGCTGAAGTGAATGGCGCGATGCGCTGTGGTCTCGCGGCAACGTTTTTCAACACTGCCGATCAGTACCCTGCCGATCAACCCGATGTGCGCGACGCAGGCAACTTGCTTGCGCGCGATGCACGCGCGCTCGCTGAACTCGCGCGCGCGTCGAGTCGGTTGGAAGCATCCATCGGTGTCGCAACGATCAACGCACTGTTGCCACCACCGCGCGAACTGTGCGCGAACATCAATGCAGAAGAGATAATCGCGCGCGAAGGCGCGGGCAAACGCGTTGCGCTCGTCGGTCATTTTCCATTTGTGTCGCGTCTGCGCGAGCGCGTGGGGACGTTGTGGGTGTTGGAAGAGCAACCGCGCGGCGATGATTTACCCGCGAACGCCGCGACCGAAATCATCCCACAAGCCGATGTGCTCGCGCTTACCGGCACAACAATCATCAACCACACGTTCGAGGCGTTGATGGCATTGCGACGCGCGGACGCGCGCGTGCTCGTGTTGGGTCCCAGCACACCGCTCTCGCCGATTCTGTTCGAGTACGGCGTGGACATTCTTTCGGGTGCAATCGTCGAGAATGTGGATGCGGTGTTGCGTGGCGTGAGCGAAGGCGCAACCTTTCGCCAACTGCATCGTTTGGGCGTACGGTTAGTAACGCTGGCGCGCGACCACACGTAAGGGCATCCCCAGAAATCGCCTCAACGAATGGCAACGAATAAACGAATGAGCACCGCGCAGATTCGTTGATTCGTTCAGGATTCATTGAGGCGGATTTCCAGAATCAAACTTGAATATCTTATAGAACCTCTTTTTCCCAAAAGAGCGATGCCCAATTAAGGCGACTCAGGGCCGTCCCTACCTTTCGCGCCCTTTCGCGCCCTTTCGCGTCCTTTCGCGTCCTTTCGCGCCCTTTCGCGTCCTTTCGCGTCCTTTCGTACTCTTTCGCGTTTCTTTCGCGTCTGCCGCGCGAAAATCGTGACCGAAACGCGAAATTTCCAAAAGGCAAACGAATGATGGATTGGATTCTCTTCGTGTCGCGCTGGTTCGGCTCCGCCGTGTGCCATCAATTTCACGATCACTCGTACCAGATTGCGGGTGTGCCGTTGCCGTTGTGCGCGCGTTGTACGGGAATGTATCTGGGTGCGCTGCTCACGTTGATTTTTCACGCGTGGCGGCATCCGCGCGCCAGCGGCGCGCCGCGCGCGTGGGTGTTGTTCGCACTGGTGCTGTTTTTCTTTGCGTGGGCAGGTGACGGCGCCAACTCGTTCGCCGCGACGTTGGCGCGCCTGCCACATCTCTACCCACCACAAAATATTCTGCGCCTCGTCACGGGAACGCTGATGGGCATTACCATCGGCAGTTTGGTGTTCATCATTTTCAACGCGATGCTGTGGCGCGCGCCGAATCCCGCTTCGATTTTCGCAACGCGTCGCGAATTCTTCGCGCTCGTCGCGTTGGGCGCGCTCCTCGTGCTGATCGTTCAGGGCGAGTTCGATCTGTTGTTGTATCCACTCAATCTCGCAAGTCTCGTTGCGATTCTCGCGTTGCACACGATCTTGGTGACGGCGTTCCTCGCGAATCTGACGCGCCCGGCGTCGAATTGGCGACAGGCATTGCCGCTCTTTGCGCTCAGCGCGTTGATCGCGCTGGCGTATCTTTCAGCGATTGCATTTTTGCGCGCGTGGTTGTTGCCGGGGTTGTGAATCAGACCTCACAGGTCCCAAAGACCTGTGAGGTCAACTAGAGAGCTCCATCGTCCGCGCGCGCGGACGGTGTGTGGAGTTGCCAATGCGTCGTTTTTTTACCCCTCCTGTCATTCCGCGACCTGCTTTCCAAGTCGGCGATGCGCTGATTCTTTTCGGCGTGATCGTCGTGCTGTACGTTGGCGTACGGCTGGCATTTGCTGCACCCGCTGTTGTGCGCGGTCCTGAGATTGATCTCGCGCCGACAAGTTTGCCGTGGTACGCCGCGCTTTCCGTCGGACGTATGTTTGCCGCGTATCTGCTTTCGATGACGTTCACCCTCATCGTTGGCTATGCCGCCGCGCGGCATCGTACTGCCGAGATGATCATCTTGCCGATTCTCGATGTTTTGCAATCAGTGCCGATTCTCTCGTTTCTCCCCGTCGTTGTGTTGAGTCTCACCGCGATCTTGCCCGAAGATTTTGCGGTTGAACTGGGTTCGATCGTTTTGATTTTTACGAGTCAAGCGTGGAATCTCACGTTCAGTTTCTATCAATCGCTCAAGACTGTGCCAAGCGATTTGCGCGAGGCGGCGCAGATTTTTCGGTTGAACGCGTGGTTGCGCTTTCGCACGCTGGAACTTCCGTTTGCTGGCATTCCGTTGCTCTGGAACAGTATGATGAGTTGGGCAGGCGGTTGGTTCTTTCTGATGGCGGCGGAAATTTTTACCGTCGGCGAACGCGACTTTCGATTGGCGGGCTTGGGCGCGTACTTGCAAACTGCCGCGCACGCGGGCGATGTCACTGCAATCGTGTGGGGACTCGCCGCGCTCGTCGCGGTGATTGTGTTGCTCGATCAACTCGTTTGGCGACCGTTGCTCGCGTGGGCAGACAAATTCAAACTCGAAATGGTCGAAGCGGACGAGCCACCCGAATCGTGGGCGTACGATGTGTGGCAACGTTCGCGCTTGGGACGCGCCTTTTACGCGCGCGTGCGGCGTCCATTTCTCGAATGGCTGGATGCGCGCGCCTCGAATCTACTAGCAACGGTGCGCGTCCGTGAGAATCGCGTATCGTGGTTATCGCGTGGATTGCTCGGCATCCTCGCGCTCGTCATCATCGGCGCGTTCATCTGGGGGATGGGACAAGCGATCACACTCTTGATGCGCTTGCCGCTCGAGGCGTGGACGCAAATCGCGCTGGGTGCGCTGGCATCGTTCGTGCGCGTGGTCGTTGCACTTCTGATTGCGCTCGCGTGGACAGTGCCGCTTGGTGTGACCATCGGTTTGAATCGGCGTATCGCCGCGATTTTGCAACCGATTGTCCAAGTGGTTGCCGCGATTCCCGCCACTGCACTCTTTCCGATTGTGCTCGTCATCCTGATTCGCGCGGCGGGTGGCTTGGACATTGCCGCGATTTTGTTGATGCTGATGGGAACGCAATGGTACTTGCTCTTTAACGTCATTGCGGGCGCGGCGGCGATTCCGCAGGATTTGATTTACACAACCGAGACGCTGGGGATTCGCGGTTGGGAGAAATGGCGCACGTTGATTCTACCCGCGCTCTTTCCGTACTTGATTACAGGAATGATTACAGCGACGGGCGGTAGTTGGAACGCGACGATTGTCGCCGAGTACGTCACCTTTGGCGGACAAACCCTTCAAACGATTGGCTTGGGCGCGTTGATTGCCGGTGCGACCGCGCAAGGCGATTACGCGCTCTTGCTCGCGGCGACTGTGACGATGATCACGATTGTAGTGGTGTTGAATCGCGCGTTCTGGCGACGCTTGTATCGCGCGGCGGAAGAGCGGTATCGGATGGACTGAACGGAGGCAACGATGGCACAAAACGGAGTCTTGCTGGAACTGCGAGGAGTCGGAAAATTTTACGGACGTGGTGAACGACGCATTGATGCCGTAGCCAACGTGAACTTTGTGATTCGCGAGGGTGAGTTTGTTGCGCTGTTGGGTCCCTCGGGTTGTGGCAAGTCCACGCTACTACGCATCATCACTGGACTCGCGCCTGCCAGCGCGGGCGAAGTGTTGTATCGCGGCGAGCCGTTGCGCGGTGTCAATCCACACGCGACGATTGTCTTTCAAACATTCGCGCTCTACCCTTGGCTCACGGTGCAGGCAAACGTCGAAGTCGCGTTGAAAGCGCGCGGCGTTCCACCTGACGCGCGCCGCGAACGCGCACTCAAGTTGATTGACCTCGTTGGTCTCGATGGTTTCGAGTCGGCGTATCCGCGCGAATTATCGGGTGGGATGCGGCAGAAGGTTGGGTTTGCGCGCGCGCTCGCGGTCGAACCGGAATTGTTGTGCCTCGATGAACCATTCTCCGCGCTCGATGTCTTGTCGGCAGAAGCGTTGCGCGGTGAATTGATGGAGTTGTGGACAAGTCGCGCGATGCCGACGCGCGCGATTTTGCTCGTCACGCACAACATCGAAGAAGCGGTGTTTATGGCGGATCGGATTATCGTGATGGACAAAGACCCCGGACGCGTGATCAACGAAGTCGAAGTCACACTGCCGCATCCGCGTCATCGCAAAGATTTGCGTTTTCTTGCGATGGTGGATCGCGTCTATGCGGCAGTCGCGGGCGAAACACCCAAAGATGTGACGATGCTGGGTGTTGCACCAGACGAAGCCGGCAAAACCGAAATGTTGCCACACGCACCAATCAATGCGATTGCCGGTTTGGTCGAGCATCTGGCAGAGGAAGGCAAGCGCGTGGATATGTATCGGGTGGGTGATGATTTGGGAATGGAACTCGACGATTTTTTGCCGACGGTGGAAGCCGCAGAACTACTGGGCTTTGTGACCGTGCAAGAAGGCGATATTACACTCACGCCGCTCGGCCAAACGTTTGCCGGCACGACAATCATCGCGCGCAAGGAAATTTTTGCGCAACGGATTCGTCATCAACCGACGATTCGTTGGATCATCGAAGAGTTGCAAGCCGCTGAGGAGCATCGCCTAGCCGAAGAATTTTTCTTGGAGACGCTGCAACGCCACTTTACACCCGACGAAGCGGAACGGCAGTTGGACATCGCGATCAATTGGGGTCGCTACGCCGAAGTGTTCGAGTTCGACGACGATCGCGACGAGTTGTATCTGCCTATCTGAGTATCACACCTCGTACGTAATTTGCTTGTGCGCGCAGGATTCGCTATAATTTTGACGAAAGACCAAAGACGAACGACGAAGGCATTCATCGTTCGTCCTAGGAGTGAAGGTATGAAACGAATCGCAATCATATTGTTTGCCGTGATGCTGGGCTTGAGCATTGGCTTGCCCGTCGCGCGGGTGGGTGCCGCCACTGCAACGCCCACGCGTGGTATCACTTGCAAAGCGTGCGATGAAGATTACGTGAAACCTGTGGTGAACTTTTGGTTGTTCTACTCAGGTTACTGTCCCGATTCCATCAAATTGATGCGCGAAGTCTTGCCCGCAATTTTGTCCAAGTATCCGTCTGACCAAGTGACGGTGTATCGGTACGATTTGGACAAGGGACCTTCCGAGATGATGAGCGCGTTAGAGCGGTGGCATAACTTGCCCCCGGGCGGTCTGCCCGCCATTTTCATCGATGAACACGCTCTGGTGGGACTTGAACCGATTCAGGAAAAATTGGAGAAACTGATTGATCATTACCTTGAGCGCGGCGGTGTGGCATTGCTCTACCCCAATCGCGTTGCCACTCTCACTGCTACACCTACACCGACGCGCACGCCTACACCCGCGAAATCGCTAGCCGTCGTGCGCATCGTCTTTTTTTGGAGCCAGTACTGCCCACATTGTCACTACGTCATCGAAAATGTTTTGCCGCCTCTTCAGAAAAAATACGGCGCGCAACTCGAAATTCTGATGTTCGAGTTGTCGCAACCTGAGAATGTGCAATTGTTCGAGAGCACGATGCACGCGCTACGCGTGCCACAGAGCGAATGGGGCGTGCCATTCATCATCGTCGGTAACCAAACGCTGGTCGGTTCAGTCGAAGTATCGCAGCGACTGCCGATACTCATCGAGCAGTATCTAGCGGTGGGTGGTGTGGGCTTGCCGCCCGTTCCCGAATTGGTCAAGCGCGTCGGCACGCCAATCCCAACTGCCACGCGCGCTGTCACGCCTACGCCTCCATCAACGCCAACGGTGCGCGTCGTCACCGAGACGCCGCGCGCGACGACACCTGTGTCCGTGATTGCCACGCCCGCGCCGACGCTCGTTGCGCGCGCGCCGAATCAGCCAATCGTGCGCGCGGTGATGTTTTGGATGCGTGGTTGTCCGCGTTGCGAAGAAATTATCGCGCGCGTCTTGCCACCGCTCCAGCAAAAGTACGGCGCGCAACTCGATGTGCAATTGATCGAAGTGGCAACGACGCAAGATGTGGATCGGCTGTATCAGGTGGCGACGAATTTTGGCGTGCCCAAAGAGCAAACGGGTGTGCCGCTGTTGATCATCGGCACTCAAGCGTTGACCGCGCATCAGATTCCCAACGAACTGCCGCGCCTCATCGAAAAATACCTCGCGGCTGGCGGTGTGGACGCACCGAACTTGGACGCGCGCGTCAAAGAACGTCACTTGCTCGATGTGCCATTCGTTGGACAAATTGACCTTGATCAACATTCGCTTGCGTTCAGTACGCTTCTCATCGGCTTGCTGGACGGGTTCAATCCGTGTTCGCTGTGGGTGATTTCGCTCCTGCTCGCGCTCGTCGTCAACACAGGATCGCGCGCCAAAACTCTGCTCGTCGGTTCGACGTTTCTGATTGTGGCGGCAGGTATCTACGCGGTCATCATCATCGGCTTGTTCAGCGCGTTCACGTTCATCGGCTATGCGTTGTGGATTCGCATTGCGGTCGCGCTGATTGCAGGCGCGATGGCGGCAATCAACATCAAGGATTATTTCTGGTTCAAGCGCGGCGTGTCGCTGACGATTGCGGATGAACACAAGCCGAAGATTTATCGCGACATTCGTAGCATTCTTGCACCCGACAAGTCTGCGCTTGCGCTTGTTGGCGCGACGGGAGCGATGGCACTCGGCATCACGATTATCGAAATGCCGTGCACGGCGGGTTTGCCGATTTTGTGGACCAAACTCATCGCGGCGAACAATGTCGGCGCGGTGATGTTCGCGTTTCTACTCGGCTTGTATCTGCTGATGTACGTCCTCGACGAGTTGTTGGTGTTCATCTCGGCGGTCGTCACGCTACGCGCGACGCGCTTGGAAGAAAAACAAGGACGCATCTTGAAACTCATCGGTGGAATCGTGATGCTGGCGCTCGCGCTGGTGTTGCTCGTGGATCCAACGTTGATGGACAGTGTCGTCAATTCGATGATGGTGTTTGGCGTGGCATTTCTCGTTGCGCTCGCGATTTTGGTCGTGCATCGCAAAATTTTGCCACGCTGGGGAATTGTGCTTGGAACGGAGGAATTGTAAATTGTAGGGGCGAGTCAGCGACTCGCCCTTACAATTTTTATGATCGCACAGGGATATTTTCGCTGGGGATGACATCGCCTTGCGCGGCGCGTGTGTTCAACACGCTGATTGCCGCCGCGACTTTTTGTGCAAGGGTCTCGAACGGCAACGCGTACGGCGAATCGGGCGCGATGGCAGTAACCGGCTGACCATTGTCGCTGCCGGCGCGAATGGCCACGTCGAGTGGAATCGCGCCGAGAAACGGTCCGCCGAGTTCTTGCGCCAGTTGCTCCGCGCCGCCGTGCGCAAAAATTTCGGTGCGTTGCTGGCAGTGCGGGCAAATAAAGTACGACATATTTTCGACGACACCGAGCACCGGCACATCCAAACGTCGAAACATCGTGATTCCCTTGACGACATCGGCAAGTGCGACGGGTTGCGGCGTTGCCACAACGACACCGCCGGTCAACGGTACGGATTGCGCGAGCGAAATTTGCACATCGCCGGTGCCAGGGGGCAAGTCAATCACGAGATAGTCGAGTTCGCCCCATTCGACATCGGTGAGGAATTGGCGAATCGTGTTGTGCAACATCGGTCCGCGCCAAATCACGGCTTGATCGGGTGGCACGAGAAAGCCCATTGACATCAACTTGATGCCGTACGCCTCCAGCGGGATGATGCGCTGACCGATGACGCGCGGTGGTTGACTGATGCCCATCATAATCGGGATGTTGGGACCATAAACATCGGCGTCCATCAAGCCGACCTGCGCGCCACTCTGTGCCAGCGCGATTGCCAGATTGACCGCGACGGTGGTTTTGCCCACGCCACCTTTGCCGCTGGCAATCGCGATCGTAGATTTGACGGGAATGTTGATTTGACTGCTGATACGCCGATCACTGGGCACGCTGGCATCGAATTTGATGTTGACGGGATTGGCACCGATGCGTTCCACCGCCGCGCGCGCTTCGGCTTCGATGCGACTACGCAAGGGGCACGCGGGCGTGGTCAACACAATCGTAAAACTGACCGCATTGTTGCAAATCTTGATGTCTTTTATCATATTCAACGAAACCAGGTCGCGATGCAACTCTGGTTCCTGCACTTGTCGCAGAGCGTCGAGTACTTGTTGTTCGGTAAGCATTGTTTCTCCCAAGTGAATCAGTAAACCAGTAAATCAGTGAGACAGTGGGACGGTGAGACAGTGAGACAGTGCCCGACCTTACTGTCCCTCTGTTCCACTGTTCTACCGTCCAACTGTCTTACTGTTCCACCGCGCGCTCACCAATCATCCACCGCGCGTCCACGTAACGGGCATAGCCCCACGCTTGCAAATTCTTGATGGCGCGGTCAATCGCGCGCGCGTCATCGGCTTCCCAAACCTCGATGAACGCGCCTGGTGTTGACGTCAACCGATAGCCGAGTAGCGGAGTCAGATTGCAGACGCTCAACGTTCTACCCACACGTTCGATGAAACTATGTTTTTGTTCGGTGGTCAACGTTTGCCAATCGTCGGTATAGCGCCCGATGATGATGAGCGCGGTTCGCGTACGCATTTTCTCCACTGACAAAAGAGCCGCTTGGTGTCAAGCGGCTCTTGCAATAGCACCAGCGTTAGAACGGTACTTCGTCATTATTGCTCGTCAGTTCATCTACGTCAGGTAGAGCGGCTGAACCGTTGGTTGTCCCAGTGCTTGCGGTGGCTTCGCGCTTGCTCTCCATAAAGCGCACGGTGTAGGCGCGCACTTCAAACGAGGCGCGCGGTTTGCCATCTCGATCCGTCCAGATGCGCGGACCACCATTTTCATCGCCAATCAAACTACCTTCCACGAGCACGCGTCGTCCTTTGGTCAAATACTGATTCGCGATCTCGGCTTGCTTGCCCCACACCGAAACACGAAACCAAACCGTTTCTTCTTTTTGTTGTCCGTCGGCTGTAGTGTAGCGACGATTCGTTGCAACAGGAAACGAAGTGACCGGTGTGCCCTGTGGTGTGTAACGCATCTCAGGGTCGCGTCCCAAGTACCCAACCAGAACAAGTCGTTGATACATTTTTGTCTCCTCCTTACTAAACCAAATACCCCAACTCGCGGTGCTTGTTCGCGATTATAGCATTCATTCGTGACATTGGCAAGCGGGGATCGCTCAATGAGCCAATTGCCCAATTGACCAATGAGCCAAAAGGACGAAGAACGAAAGACGGAGGACGAAAAGATTTGGCTCATTGGCTCATTGGTTCATTGGCTCATTGACTCATTGGTTCATTGGCTCATTGATTCATTGGCTCATTGACGAACTGCCGTTCGTACAACTGCCGATACAAGCCGCCCAGCGCGAGCAACTCGTCGTGCGTGCCGCGCTCGACGATGCGCCCGTCGTTCACGACGCAAATCAAATCCGCATTCCGAATCGTCGAGAGACGATGCGCGATCACGATGGCGGTGCGCCCAACGAGTAAACGCGCGAGTGCGTCTTGAATCAGTACTTCGGTCAGCGTGTCCACGCTCGCGGTCGCTTCGTCGAGAATCAGGATGCGCGGATTCGCGAGTACCGCGCGCGCGATGCAAATCAACTGTCGCTGTCCCACTGAAAGATTCACACCGCCTTCGAGGATTTCGGTGTCGTAGCCAGCGGGGAGCGCGGCGATAAAGTCGTGCGCGTTGGCAAGGCGCGCCGCGTCTTCGATTTCGCGTGGTGTAGCGTCGGGATGCCCAAAGCGAATGTTGTCAGCAATCGTTCCTGCGAACAGGAACGGTTCTTGCGGCACGATGCCCGTTTGTCGTCGCAGTGAGCGTTGTGTGACCGCGCGCACATCGTAGCCGTCAATCAACACTGCGCCCGCGCTCACATCGTACAGACGCGCGATGAGATTGGCGATGGACGTTTTGCCCGCGCCAGTGGGACCGACGAGCGCGATGGTTTGACCGGGTTCGATGACGAGATTCACGTCGCGCAAGACGTAATTTGGAGCCACAGGGGACACAGAGGACACAGAGAATTTTTCCTCTGTGTTTTCTGTGGCAGAACGGGGATACGCGAACGACACGTCGCGCAGGACGTAATTTGAAACCACAGGGGACACAGAGGGCGCAGGAGAAATTCTTTTCTCTGTGTTCCCTGTGTCCTCTGTGGCAAACTTGCGATACGCGAACGATACATTCCGCAATTCGATGCGTCCGACGATGGGCGGCATTTCGATTGCATCGCGCGCGTCGCGCACATCGGGTTGCGTATCGAGCAATTCCAACACGCGCTCGCCGCCTGCCATCGCGGCTTGCATCGTCGTGTAAAGTTGACTCAACTCTTGAATCGGCTGAAAGAATCGCGTGACGTACGCGAGGAACGCAACGACCACCCCGAGCGTGATTTCCTCGCCAATCACTGCGAGACCACCGAACCACAAGACGATGCCCGTCGCCAGCATTCCCAAAAATTCGACCGTCGGCAAAAAGATGAACGAGAGCGTCATCGCCGCAACGTGCGCGTCACGATTCGCGCGATTCACCTCGTCGAAATGTTCTTGCGACGATTCCTCTTGCGCGAACGCTTGAATCACGCGCATCCCACTGATATTCTCGGCGAGATCGCCAACAACTGCCGCGATGCGCGCACGCGTCTCGCGAAACGCCACTTGGGCTTGACGCGCAAAGAGCCACGTGGCTAGCACCATCAACGGTAGAACGCAAAACGTGATGAGTGCGAGGCGCGGACTCATCGAGAGCATCACCGCGACGATACCAACGAGCACGACCGCGTCACCCGCAAACGTCACCACGCCTTGCGACAAGAGATCGTTGATGACGGAAACATCGTTGATGACGCGTGAAATCGTCACGCCGACGATGTGTGTATCGTGATAACCGAGCGGGAGGGTTTGTAGATGCCGAAACAGTTGCGCGCGCAAAGTTGCTAGAACTTGCTGACCGACCCACGCAAGGATGTATTGCAACAACGCCGTCGTTGCGTAGATCGCGAGGAAAACACCTGCGAGTGCAAGCGCAACGCGCGCGAGTCCTGCCGCATCGCCGCGCGCAATGTGCTCGTCAATCGCGACCTTGATGAGGTACGGCGCGCTGAGCGTCAACGCCGATGAAATCAGCACGAGCGCGATCGCGAGCGTCATCTTGCGCCAATGCGGACGCAAGTACGTGAGTAACCGCGCGACGATGCGCGGATCGAACGAATGTGCTTCTTTGTGTTGTCCAAAATCTTCCAAAGCACTGCGCGGTCCCATTCCCGCGCTGGCTGCACCGATGGAGATGGTCATAGAGATTGGAGATTAGAGATTAGTGATTGGTGATTAGGTGATTGGGTGATTGGGTGATTGGGTGATTCGTCCTTCGTCTTTCCGTAATTGCTGGTGGTAAATCTCCGCGTACAACCCGGACGTGCGGAGGAGTTCGTCGTGGGTGCCGCGCGCGGCGATGCGTCCCTTTTCCAACACCAAAATCAAATCTGCCATTCGCAATGTCGCGAGTCGCTGGGCGATGACGAACGACGTACGCCCGCGCATCAATTGCTCCAGCGCGAGTTGAATCAGTCGTTCGGTTTCCGTGTCCACGCTCGATGTTGCGTCGTCGAGAATCAAAATGCGCGGGTTCTTGAGCAGGGCGCGCGCAATCGCGATGCGCTGGCGTTGTCCGCCCGACAGCGTGATGCCGCGTTCGCCGACGAGCGTGTCGTAGCCGTGCGGTGTTTGCATAATGAAATCGTGCGCTTGTGCCGCGCGCGCGGCGGCGATGATTTCGTCTTCACTCGCGTCAGGACGACCAAAGGCAATGTTCTCGCGAATCGTCGTCGCAAAGAGCATCGTCTCTTGCAAAACGATACCGATTTGATCGCGCAATGAGTTGAGTGTGACACGCCGAATGTCGTACCCGTCAATCGTGATGCGTCCCAAAGTCACGTCGTAGAAACGCGGAATCAGGTTGATGATGGTGGACTTGCCCGAGCCCGTCATTCCCAACAATGCGACGACTTGACCGGGTTTTGCCTCGAACGTGATGTTGTCCAAAACGCGGTGGCGTCCAAAGTAGGCAAACGAGACGTTCTCGAATCGCACGTGCCCTTGAATCGGCGGCAAGGGCATCGCGTCGGGCGCGTCGCGCACTTCGGATTCGGCGTCGAGGATTTCAAAGATGCGTGTGCCTGCTGCCGAGGCGATCGCCAGCGCAGGTACGATTTGTCCCAAGCGGCGCACGGGTTGCGCCAACTGCGCGAGGTACGTCGTGAACGACACGAGTTCGCCGAGTGTGAGTTGTTGTTGCATTACCAGCCAGCCGCCATACCAAACGATGACGACGGTGCTCAGGTTCGCGATAAAGTTGATGAGTGGTTCGTTGAGCGCTTGCACGCGCGCGGCGCGCATCGAAAGATCGAACCAGCGCGCGTTCTCGCGTTCAAAGCGCGCGATCTCGGCATCTTCTTGCGCAAACGCTTTGACGACGCGCGCGCCACGCAAGTTTTGTTCCAGTCGCGTCGTCAGCACAGCGAGTTGTTGTTGCACGGCAAGCGACAGCGGACGCAAGTACCGCGCCATATGAAACGCGCGATGCGCAAGAAATGGTAGTGTTGCCAGCGCAAGGAGCGCAAGCGACGGATTCATCCAAACGAGCATCACCGCGCTACCGATCATCAAGACGATGCCATCGGTTAGGCGCAAGAACGCGCGTCCCGTGACGAATCGGACACGATCCACGTCTTGAATCGCGCGCGACAAGATTTGTCCTGTCTCGGTCCGATCGTGGTACGAAAAAGAAAGTGTTGCAAGTTTGTGATAAATCGCGTTCCGCAAATCGTACGCGACGTTTTGCGATGCCTGTTCCGACCAACGTCCTTCAAAGAATCGTAGGATACCTTTGAGGAGGGTGAGTCCCAAGAGCGCAAGAACCGAGGTGAGAAGTAACTGTGTGTCCTTGTCGCCGATGCCGTGATCTACAATCCAGCGGATGAATTGTGGGATGGTGAGCGCGAGCGCGTTGATGCCGACGAGCGCGAGATACGCGCCCAGGGTCATTTTCCAGTACGGGCGTAAGTAGCCCGCGCAACGCCACAGCACGCGCAGTGAGTTGGGTGTGGGAAGCGGCGCAGGCGCCGGCGTCGCGCGTGCGCGCGTCATTGGAATTGAGTTTTGCATACGCGTCTAATTTAGCACTAGACGGCAGAGGAAGCAAATTTGATACGCTCTTGGGTAGAAAGGGGTTTCTAGACCTCACAGGTCTCGGAGACCTGTGAGGTCTGAACAAGCCATTTACCGTTTTCTACCCAAGAGCGATTTGATAAAAGGTCACAGCAGCAGAGTGTCACCGACTTAAATCGGGAAGCGATCAAAAATTAGTGCCGACAGTGTCATTCTGTTATGCGCCTTGCGCGGTGCTGAGCGAAGCGGAGGAAGGACTCGGCGTGACAGACTCAAACGTGTATGACTCGACTTGACAAAGCACTAAAAATACCGAGATTTTGCTTCACCAGAGATTATGTGCTATACTATTAATGCTATAACCCCAACTTAAGGAGAACCATATTATGAAGTTTGTCAAACGAGCGGGTGTTCTGTTAGTGACAACAATACTTGTCGGGATGACGATTGCTTGTAGCACTAGTACCGTACCGGCACCGACGATGATACCTACTCCTAGTGTCACCGTGCTACCGTCATCACCGGTACCTCCCGCGCCTGCCTCGGCAACACCTACACCATTGCCTACTGTACTAGCCACCGTCACACGTACAACCACAGCTTTGCCCACACTCACCCTGACACCGACTCTCGTAGATGCTAAAGTAATGGCGCTTCAGGCATTCGATAACGCGATTGCCAAACTCAAGACCTATCGTGTGGTTATTCCTCAAGAGAGCCGATATATCGCGGTGCAATTACCCGATCGGTTTCTCCAAGAAGGATTTGATTCGATTCTCAGAATCGGACCAACGATGTGGGTGGCTGGTGTTTATGACATTCGTGAGATGCCAGCGGTGGACCTACCTTTTTTCAATCATGCGAATATACACTGGTACAAAGCGCGCTTTGCTGAATCTACACAGGTTATTCTGCTTGGTCCTGGAACGGTAGAGAATGTTCCGTGTGTTGGATACTCGGCGACTTTCAATACCACTGTGATTACGCCTCCCAAAAATCCTAATGAACCCCTTCAGTCCACACAAATACAACAAACAATCAAGATTTGGTTTGCGACTACAGACGGATTCCCTAGACGCGCCGAACTAGGACCGCCAATTTCATTGACAGTGAATTTCTACGACCTGAATCTAGATTTCACGATTGCTCCGCCGTAAACGCTTGACAGATTGTCTGAAACTGTATATAATATCATCAAGTTGATGTACTGACCGTGCGGGGAATCGGCAGTCAGGAGTCAACGAGATGTTATGGCCCCAAAGAGGGCACTTACATCCAAGGAGGATGACAAATGAAAAAGTTGTTGTTTGTGTTGTTCGTCGTAGCGATCACAGTGGCGGCTGTCTCGCCGGCAGCAGCGCAGGGTCCCCGCCCCGTGAATGTAGTCGCCGCCGGTACGCATGAAGATCCGTTCGGTGGTAACCCAATCATTGGTGGGGTCGGTCTGGAAGGCGTTGCGCGCTTTGCTACCCAGATCCTGCCTGGTGGCGTTCCCAGCACGCGCAGTGGTGATGGCACTGCCCCGCGCAAAGCCATCTACATTGCCAGTGTGTGGAATCCTGCGGTTCGTGTGCGCACGGACATTGGTGAAACCCCTGGCACCGCAGTTAGCGAGAATGAAATTCCATCCTGCGCGACTGTAACCATCCCCGGTGGACAATCCCGCTGGTTCAAGATGGACACCTGGAAGACCAAGAAACTCCAGGTCTGGGTTGACGACGAACTGGATGGTGCCACCCGCCCATCGGGCCGCGCAGTCTTTGGTGCCGCATGGAACTATATGTGGGGTAGCCAACCCGGTGATTCGTGGCAAGCCCGTGCTGCCTGGGGTGCCAACCCACACAACGAAGCTGAGCGCCATGGGTTCTTTGGCATCATCTACACACCATTGATGATGACACCGCACACCGAGTTCGCTCCACCGAACGCCTATCTCTACACCGCGACGGCGACTGCTACGGGTGGTGTGTTCCGCATCTTCCAAGCCGGCAACCCACGCGGTTTGTCCGCCCTCACACGCGGTCCTGGCTCCTTCCACCTGATGGAGTACGTCAGTGCTCAACCTGATCACCTGCTCTGGTACGAAGGTGTTCTGGATGGTTGGGTC
>JAOACU010000201.1 GCA_026417715.1 Anaerolineae bacterium
TGATTGTGCTCATTCTTTCCTCTGTTCGTCATTCTAGCACGAACACCCTAGAGCGTCAATGTTAAATGCTTGTTTGAATCAACTGGATCGTCTGTTCACGCAAGCGCGTTTTCTCTTCGATGATGTGTCGCACTTGATTGGCGATACGTTCACGTTCGATAGGATCGTTCGCGAGTGGTAAAACGATGTCGCGCAGACGATTGCCGAGTGTAGAGAGTGTCGCTTGGGTAAACGTCTTGACCTCGATTTGACGTTGCCCAATGTTCGAGTTGAGCAGATAGAACAAGTAGAACGGATCAATCACGTCAGGACGCAACACGCGAATCTTTTTCAAGTGACTTTGGATGACGATGCGCGTATCGAGTCGCGTCACCATCGCCGTTCGTCCGATGAGGAACGTGCCATCGTTGACGAATAAGATGTCGTTCTCGCGCACGTCCTGCTGTCGCCGATACTGCTCGTATACTTCTTCGGCGACGGCTTTGACGGGATCCATTTTGATTTCCCAGTTCACAATGTCGGTGGTGCGAACGAATGGCACATCGCCCGTGCCGTAAAATTGCGAACCGATTTCGTTGCCGCGCCGAATTTCCAACACACCTGCTTCGACCAACTCACCAATCGTCACCAAGCGATACTTGCCACTTGTCTCCAAGCGTCGTAATGCTTCGCGCAATTCAGGATTGTAGTATTCGGGAATGAAAATGTGATCTTCGATTTCGCTCGGCTCGACCCAGAAACCCAAGTGATCGTTTTGCGTCAGGCGCGGATCGGTGTATCGTCGCGCGATTTCGGGTGTGTCGTCGTCAATAATTTTGTTGCCGCGCGCATCGAGAACGTACGAACCATCGGGATTGATTTTGTAGATTTCCTTGCCGTTCTTGTTGTGACCAATCGTTTTGGCAACTGCCATAAACATGCGCGTTTGTGGCACGCGCTTTTGCAAAAAGACGACGCTCGTTTTGGTGTGCGTGCTGGGTTGGAATGTTTCGGGTGGCAAACTGACGATTGCCAACACCGCCGCGTTCTGACGAACGTACTCCCAGATGTAGCGATCCGACGGATTACCGAACACACCTTCGGGTAAGACGATACCTGCGCGTCCACCTGGTTTCAGCAATTGCAGACAACGTTCGATGAAGAGAATTTGCGGCGGCTGTTTGTCCAAGAGTTCGGTCGTGCGATGCCACACGTCATTCTTTTCGATCCAGCGATGTCCCAGTGCGTACTGCCGCAATAGTTCTTTGCCAACGACAGGAATCTTTGCGCCAAACGGTGGATTCGTGAGAATCAGGTCGAACGATTCGAGTGGCACGACGCGTTGCGCTTGCGTGCCCCAGTGTTTGGGTTGTTCCAAACTGTTTTCGCAAAAAATGTGATGACGTTCTTCGCCGATGAGCGCAAGATAAATTTTGGCAAGACGTGCAAGAAACGCGTCCTTGTCAATGCCCACCAATGTATAGTTTGTTGCGCCACGATGCGCGAGATGTCGCGCGATGTACGCGAGAAAACCACCACTCCCACACGCGGGATCAATGATGCGTTCGCCGCTTGCGGGCTGGAGCATCTCAATCATCATCAGCACGACGTTGCGCGGTGTGAAAAATTGTCCTTCGCCACCGCGAAACGACGTGCCAATCAATTCCTCGAACGCATCTGCGACCACATCGCGGTCTGCGGTGACAAGCGCGTACTCTTGCAATTTAGAAACGACGTACGCAAGCGCGTTTGCGTCAAGGTCAATCGTTTCGTTAGCATCGAACGCATTGGGATTTTTCTGTTTGACGCGCTGGAAAAGTTTTTGGATGCGGCGCGCAAGTTCAGTGGGCGATTCGTTGGGGCGGTTGGCAAAATCCACGAGTTCGCTCGCGCGTTTTTCCTGCTCGTCCACGATTTTGCAGAACAACAATCGCAGCATCGTTTGCGCGATTGTCTCATCGCGCGTGATGCCTGTGACATTGCCCGCGAAATAATCGCGAATCTCGCGTAAGATATTCTTAATATTGTGGACAGGTTGAAGATCGCGCCTATAAAGCAAGGGCGCGGGAAACCCAAGTTGTCGTGCAACGTACATATTTGCACGCGCTTCAGCAACACGACGAACGCGCGACTGTGAAGTGTATGTGCTTTTCTGTGTTTTGGAGCGCGCTTGCTTGTGTGCGCGAGAAATGCGCTCGGTTTTACTGGATTGCACGGACTTTTTTACTTGCATCGGTTATGTGCTCTAACGATGTATTCCATAAAGTCGAGAGTCTCGTCAAGTGAATGATCGGTCATTGCCACGTTGCACCACCGGTGCCCATAACGTACATTTCCCGCATGATGACGCATTTCGCTCTCGACGAGAGGTTGCACATGCATCAACTGAATACTGGAATCTTCTCCCTCTTCACGTTTGGTACTACGCCACGCTGGCTGCCAAACTTTCTCACGCACGCGTTCAGGCATTTGAGCAGCGTTTTTCGCGATTGAGACGCGGCAAACGGGACAATTTGTGAAATCGCCTTGGTTGCTCGGAAAACGTGACGAAGGCAGGGATACTTTTGAATCAACTTTTTGTCGTGCAAGTGTACGAGTCACCACTTCATATACACGCGCAAAATCTGCATCGAAGAATTCGACAGCGACCGCAATGCCTAGCAAGGCATAAGTCTCAACTGCATCTTGCCAGTCGCATGCTTCGAGGATTGGAATCACACACGAGTTTTGTGTCCACAACGTATCGTTCCAACTCTTGAGTACGTTGATATGCGGCATCCAGGATTCAGGCAATGCCACGTATCGTTGCGACATTTCATGCACTTTATCCGCAGGATATTTTCTGACACGACCATCTTCCTTAACAACGAATACAAGCAACTCATCGTTTTCGATTTCAATGCGTAAGATTGGCTTTGCCCACGCGGGACAGATTTCGGCAACCACGAGCGGATGCCAACGCAAATTGCGATTCGAGAATGGGGCTTTGCCTTGTCTGCCGCGTGTGCAAAGCGCATCGCGTTGTAGTTTGCCTGCGCCTACGCCCATCCCACCATCACGCGTATTGCTTGTTTTGCCAAACTCGCTCATAAATTTCTTGCGCTGTATTGGGTCTTCAATACAGTTTGCAATTTCTTGGGAAATCATCTTGCATAATTCAATCACTTTTTCGTCACGTTCGGTAAGGAAACTTGCGCTAATCGTTCTGCCTGTTGCCATAAGTATCTCCAAGATTATTCTGAATTTCTACCCCCAATCTCTCATACACCCAGATCTTGCTGGGGTGAAATCAGTGTTCAGTATCTTTTGGAGCTGCAGTGTAATCTTCTCTTCGCTCAAACAAACGCCTTTGCAACGGCAATCCACATTCCTCAACCACGTGATCGGGAATCGGCAATCTCTCCAACAAGCGTGGCTCAACCTTGATCGCGCCATCACCATACGATTTGCCAACGCGCGATAAATTCGCTAGTGTGTCTGGGTGGCTAAGAATTTTCCAAACTTGTTCCACGTATTTTGGCTCATTGCTTCTGGGATATACACACAGAAATCCTGTCAATGGGATAACGCGCGCGGTGTTCCGAATGAATCGTGAGTGACGGCGTCCGAGATAAGCGAACAAGAACGGTGGTGGAGTGCGCCTTTCCATTCGATACCAGGGCTTGCGTTGTGAAATCAATGGTCGTGTGGGCAGTCCTAATCTTTCGCCTTGCCGTAAGTATTTTCGGATTGTTGTTGGAAAGCGTTCAACGTCATCGCCATTCAGTAAGAGCAAGAGCGTGGGGCGTCCTTTGCCTTCAAGTGTTTCAATCGTTTGGTGAGTAATCTCATCGCCGTTGACATCTCTGGTGCGAGCGATGGCTCTGACCAAATAGTCGCTCGGAATTCCCAACTTTTGGGCTTGTGTCTCGGTCATTAAGAAAAATTCGTTTGCGCCTGTCGCTACACCACGCATCACGTAAACAAAATCGCCCAACACATATTTACTGGGATGATTCGTTAGCGGTGCGCGCGAAAGTCCCGTTGTGAGACCTTCTTGCAAGTCTCGTTCAACAACAAACAAATCTGTTTCGACTGTACTCTTGAATCCTGAGCGTACCCAACGTTTGAGCGCATCGGTTTGTGAGCGTTGGCATCGCGCCCATAGGAATTTCTCTTGGGGCACGGATTTGCGTATGAAAAAGATAAGCGGATTGGTATCCACGTTAGGAAACGGAGACGCTTCAGGCGAAAACGTGATGACAGCATCCAGACAGAAATTGGATGAAATCCAATTCCATAAATCGGATGCAAACTTGCCTTCGCAAACGTCGGCGGGTAGGATAAATGCCAAGCGTCCGTTCTCTGCGAGGAGCGACAAGGCACGAATCAAAAAGTACACGTGCAATCCAGCGCGTCCGTCAAGTGGTTTGCCAACGATTTGAATCGCCAAGCGTTTGAGTTGTTCTTTCTTTTCGCGCGCAAGGCGATGATGCCGAATGTACGGAGGGTTCGCAACAATTGCCGAGAACTTGGTTGGCGGTGGCTGAAGCACAAAGTCACCTATCGTGACTGATGCAAGATCGCCTTGGTCTAGACCACCTTCTAATGCTTGCGTGAGCACCGCAGGATCGATTTCGATTCCTGCTAAACTCACGCGCACTCCATTGTCATTGGCGATCAATTTAGCCGCGCGAAAAAACGCGCCCGCGCCAACGGCTGGATCGAAGACAAGCCCGCCTTTGCTTGCCAACACATACTCGACCATTGCCTCGGCGATCCAATCGGGTGTCCAAAATTGCCCTTTGGCGCGCAAGCGCTCTCTGGTTTGTCCCGTCGCGGGAATCTTGTAAACATCAACTCTTGGCATTTCCAAGTTCTCGTAAAATCGTCAACGCTTCGGGCTGCAAAGTCATTTTGCCACCCTCAAAGTGCACATACGGCAAAATGTGACCATTTTTGTCTTCGACGAACTTGGCTTTCAACTCTGGCTCTTGTGTTGCATTGCCGAGTGGGTAAGCATAGTGATAGTAGATTTTGTAAATCACTTTTCGCGTCGTTGCACCGCCAGGGGCTTGGAAAATTTGCTCAGTTGGCAAGATAAGACCTTGTTTGATGAGTGATTGTACACGATCGAAAGAAATACCGAAAGCCAAATCGTAAAAGACATGCCAGATGTGAATCGGAATCTTGTTCGCGGTTTGCCATTTCTGTAATGGCTGACGATCCTCATCTTTCAAGATCAATGTCGGCAAGACCGCGCTCTTCTTCAATCCAAGTTTACCACCCAGACGCTTTTGCGGTTTCAACTCGGCGCCGTAATCAGGCATCAACTTGGCTTTCCAAAGACTGTTCTCACATTCGACCGCAAGTATGGCACTATGCAACAGAATCTGCATCGCGTCGTCGGTCTCGGATGTGAAAGGCAATTCAGCGATGCCGCCGATTCTAGCGACTGCCGCTTCCACGATTTCGCGCGCCGACTTGGTGAAGATCAGTAAATCGGGGCGTTTGATTTGCCCAAGCCCTGCGGCATCAAGACGCTCAAAATAGAGTTCGAATGCTTTGACATCATCGCTGGGCGCAGTGCCACTGGGACCATAC
>JAOACU010000202.1 GCA_026417715.1 Anaerolineae bacterium
CGTATTCTCCCTCATGCACTAACTTGATTTGGCGTTTCTTGCTCATATTAAAAGGCGCGGTAATTGTGCATCCACGAGGAAATTCATACAGTCACGGTTTCTATTCGCTTGACTTGGCTCAAACGCGTGGCAAAGGCAAGCGCCGCGAGCAAATCTTCACGTTCCAAGTCTTCATAGTCCGCAAGAATTTCGTCAATGGTCATACCGCTACTCATCAACTCTAACAGCATTTCGACGGGGTAGCGTAAACCACGAATCACCGGCTTGCCATGACAAATTTGTGGATCAATCGTAATTCGCTCAAGCAGATGGCTCATTGGCTTTCCTTCACCCTACCATCTGAGGTTCTTGCACCAGCGCTTGGATTTCATTCTTGGTCTTCTTGGGCAACACGATTTTGATTGCCATTCGCAGTGTGCGCGGGAAATGTTGCCACGTGGACTTGCGCGTCAACGTCATCCAAATTCGATGCGGACGCAAGTAAAAGCGGCGATACGCTTCGCGCCACTTGCGCTCTTGCAACTCGGCGGTCGTTTCACCCATTTCGTAGCGCGCCTTGCCCTCGAAGAAAACATAGTCTTGCCAATCCTTGACGAGCATCCGCCCACCGTTGCGATGTACTTGTTCCCAGACTTTGGTGCCAGGATACGGTGTCATCATCGAAAAATTCGCGACGAGCGGATCGAGTTCGCAGGCAAAGCGAATCGTCTTTTCCATCGTCTCTTCGTTGTCGCCGGGCAAGCCGATGATGAAAAAGCCCACCGTCTCCAAGCCGACTTTTTTCGCGTTGCGAAACGCCGCGCGAATCTGATCATGCGTGACGCGCTTGTCAATGGATTTCAGAATGTCCTCGTCGCCGGTCTCCACACCGAACGCGACGCGCTTGCACCCGGCTTCTTTCATATGCCGCAGCAAATCTTCGTCGGCAAGGTTCGCGCGAATGCCGTTGATTGGAATCCAAGGGACGTGATTCAATTTTTCTTTGATGAGCAAATCGCAAATCTCGTGCACACGTTGCCGATTGATGTTCGCCGAATCATCCAGCCCGCCGATTTCTTGTGCGCCCAAGTCTTCGATGAGATGACGCCATTCGGCGATGACATTCTGGGCGGAACGCGCGCGCCATTTCTCCGCCATCACACTTTGCGAACAGAACGTACACCGATACGGACACCCACGCGAAGTCATAATGCTGTACGACTTGCCCATCTCGATCGCGTCAATCGCCGGTTGCAACGAGGTGTAGCGCTCCATCTTAAAATAGCGATACGCGGGAAACGGTAGCGCATCCAAATCCGCAATCGGTGGACGTTCAGGTGTGTGATGGATTTTGCCGTCCAGTGTTTGATAGGTGATGCCGAGTACGTTGTCGAGAATGTGACTGGCTGGATCAAGCAAGTCACGCGTCGTAAACTTGGGATTGCTGGCTTTGACGCGTTCGAGCGTGTCGCACAAGTCAATCCACGTGGCTTCGCCTTCACCACGAACCACGATGTCAATTTCGGGTCGCGACACCGATTCTTCGGGTAGTGCCGAAACGTGCGGACCGCCTTGCACAATCGGCACATCTAGCACCGATTTGATCATCCGCGCGGCGAGCCAACCTTGTTTGACTTGTGGTGTGTTGCTGGTGATACCGACAATGTCAGGTTGATACTCGCGCACGAAATCGGTGAGTTTAACGTCCTCGACATCCATATCAAAGACGCGCACCTCATCACCGCGTTGTTCGCTCACCGCCGCAAGATAAGCGATGCCAAGATGCGGTGTGGTACGCGTATCAATCGGTAGTTGAAAACGTGGGTTGATCAGTAGAACGCGCAATGGAAACCCCCAGATAGAGATTTGAGATTGGAGATTGGAGATTGATTTAGACAATTGCAGTGATATTATAACACCTTGAGTGGGGTTCGTCAATTCGGTAGCGGGGCAAGTGTATTGAATTTTTATAAAAATTCTTATACAAATTCAACGCGGGGTATGGCGGGTAAAGACAAGTGTTTTTCCCGCAATGAAGGCATTGGCGGAAGCGTCGTAACGACGAACCTGAACATAGATGTTGTGCGTGTCTAACGTGATGAGGTTGTAGGCGTTGCCATCGTGGCGTCGCGTGCGTCCGCTTGTTGCAGTGCCCGCGCGCGCAACGATGATACCTTGCGCGGTTTGAACTGCATCGGCGATGTGCGTGTGTCCGTTCAGCACGAGTGCCACGCCGCGCGCGGCAAGCCATTCCAAAGTGCGCTCGGCATCCCAGAAACCGGCAGGACGCCAACCGTTCCACACGAGTTGATGATGCGTCACGATGACTTTTACCGCGTCGCGCGGCGCGCGCGCGAGTTGCGCATCGAGCCACGCGCGTTGGGTGCGCGTCCAAAAACCACCGGGCAAAATCGGGTGATTGTCATTCAAACCGAGAATGAACAAGCCACTCGTTTCGAGCGTCGTGTCAATCGCTGGATGGATGTATCGTCGGTAACGCGCGTACTGCCGCGTCAAACGTTCTACCCAATCGCGCGGGGTGAGAATCGGTTGGTCGTGATTGCCGGGGATCGTGAGAATCGGCTTGGAAATGCGCGCAAGAAAATCGCGCGCTTGGGCGAATTCGCGGTGGCGCGCGCGCATCGTCAAATCGCCAGAAACAATCACAGCATCGGGATTGAGGGTGGCAATGTCGCGCAGAACAATTTCGTCGAGGTGCGCGTGATGATGCGGACCAAAATGCAAATCGGAAAGATGGACGAGGGTTGGCATCGTGCGGCTATTGTATCCGATACAGTGCGAATGGACAAATCACGACGATTGATGATGCGCTGCCTCCAAATCGCAGTACAACCCCGCACCACAGTGTGCACACTCGAATTGGAGCGTTGTATGCGCAATACCGTAACGATGCAAGAGGAGGGTGTTGATTTCGCGTCGAATTTGTGCGCTCGTGCTGAGCGGAATATCATCGGTGGCAATGTGCGCCGAGAGCGCGCGCATATTTTGTGTGATGCTCCACACATGCAAATCGTGCACGTCGTTCACACCGTTGATACTTTTTAGATCGTGCACAATCGCGTTGACATCTACATCGCGCGGCGTACCTTCGACCAAGATGTTGATGGTCTCGCGCGTGATGAGCCACGCGTTCCACAAAATCAATCCGCCGATGAGCACACTCGCCAACGGATCGAGCCACTGCCAACCCGTGAACGCGATGCCCACACCGGCAAGAATCGCCGCAAACGTGGAGGCGGCATCGCCCAACAGATGAATGAACGCGCTACGCAGATTCAAATCGTGCTCACTGCCGCGTCGAATCA
Source organism: Anaerolineae bacterium (assembly GCA_026417715.1). Classification (GTDB taxonomy): domain Bacteria; phylum Chloroflexota; class Anaerolineae; order UBA4142; family UBA4142; genus VGOB01. The sequence goes on from JAOACU010000202.1 coordinate 3,306, forward strand.
ACAGTGCAGTACCAAGATTGACGCCGAAAGCGATCGCGGCAACGAGTGTGAGTACCGGCGCGTTCACTTCGGGTGGGGCGATGAAACGATGATACGCCTCGTAAAAGATGCCGAGCGCAATCACAATCAGTGTGGTGGAGTTGAACAATGCCACGATGATGCCTGCGCGATGATAGCCGAATGTTCGTCGTGCATTCGCAGGACGCGCGGCAAGTTTGATCGCATGCCAACTGAGTGCGAGCGCGAGAACATCGGTTGCGTTGTGCGCGGCATCGGTGAGGAGAGCGAGACTGTTCGACCACAGCCCTGCAACGATCTCGACAAAGACAAAGGCAAGTGTAATCAGTAGCGACGCTGTGAGGCGCACGGTGTTAGAGTGTCTATTCGATTCGGAATGAGGTGTCATCGAAGAAATCCTGTGTGATTGTGTTAACATTATAGCGCGCCTTGTGTGCAGGTCAAGTGATGAAAACAAACTTCCCAAGTCTTGCGGACTTGGGAAGTCTCACTGTCTATGGCATTTTGTGACACGCGACACACGTCGCATCGGTGCGTCCGGCGTGATCAGGAGGATTTTTGGGTGCTCCTCCAACACCTGTCTCATGACATACATTGCAAACGGTTCGCCCTGCGTGGCTAGCGGGCAAGGGCTTGAGTGCTGTCGCTGGCTTGGGAGTACTCGGCGCGGGCAAGGTGCCGCGCAGGACGGGTGTCGGTGTAATCGGCGCAAAGACCTGCACGGTCGCGCGACGCGGTAACGTGGTAATGGCAGTTTGTTCGTACGTGACGAAGAGAAACAGCGTCACGAGCATACACGCCGAAAGAATCCCTGCCACTGGAATAAACACGCGTTCGCGCTTTTTGATAATTTCGGGTTCGGGGCGCGGTTCCACTTCGCCTTGTTCGATGCGTTCGAGTTCGAGCGCGTGTTCCTCTTCCATTTGCTCGCGCGTCAGTTTGCCGGTGAACATTGCCTTGCTGAACGATTTGATGTGCACGTGGTAGAAATGCCACACCGCAATCGCCAACACAGCCAGCAGTGCTTCGCCGCCGTGCGCGGCTTTGGCGGCGGGAATGATTTCGCCGGGCAAAAAGCGCGCCGTGTGGATGGGATTCCACATCATAAAGCCGGTGACACCCATCAGGATCGCGCCCCACACGAACGCCCAGTACTCGGCTTTTTCGATGAACGAGTAGCGATCGAGTTTGATTTTTTCTTTGGTCAACCCCAGGTTGTAACGAATCGTGTCAATCGCATCGAGTACATCATCGAGGCGCGGAAACATCGTCCAGCGGACGCGCAACACAAAAATTTTGTATGCCACGACGACGACGTGATAAAGACAAGCCACTGCCATCACCACAGCGGCGGTATGGTGAATGGTACGAACAGTTTCGATGCCCCCCAGCACTTTGATCAGAGTTTCCGCCCACGCGTTCCCAACGAATTTTTGCGGAATCCCTGTGAACGCCAGTGCCGTAAAGGCAAGCATCTGAACCCAGTGTTCGATGCGTTGAGCGACTGAAAAGCGAAGATATTCCTTGTGTTCACTCATCGTTGCGCTCCGATTTTTTCTTCTGAAGCCGATCGGCAATCCGACGCGCCGCATCCAGCGAGACGAACGCGAGCATACTCCCAATGACGAGCGGAATGAGAATCGTGTAGAAAAGATTCACATAGTACACCACAGGATACTTGGTGGGACTAGCGTCATAGTGACTCATCCACGAGGCAGGGAAATCGGCGGTCGCGTCGGGATGACATTGCTGACACGTCTTGAGGAGATTTTCTTTGACGACACTCGAATTGGGGTCTTTGACGCTACGAATATCGTGGATGCCGTGACAATCGTAACAGACGGCGGTATTGGTCGGCGCGTCCGGCGATTGTTTGGCAAAGATCTCAACTGTCGTGCCGTGAAAATCGGCCACGTATGTATTGAGCACGTTCGTCGAAAGATTGTAGCGACGCATCATTGCGCGATTGGTATGGCACGATGCGCACATCTGGGGCGACTTTAATCGAAACGCGGCGGTGGTTGGATCCGCGATTTGATGAACGCCGTGACAATCTACACATGTCGGCACATCAGGATTCGATTGATCGAGGAGTGCCGCGCCGTGCACGGAACTCTTGTATTGATCAAAGATGACACTATGACACAAGCGACATGTTTGGGGAATACGCGAACGCGGATTGTGCGGATTGGCGGTATAGTGCGCGGTGTGACAATCGGTACAGACAGCGGCATTACGA
>JAOACU010000203.1 GCA_026417715.1 Anaerolineae bacterium
GGCCAGCACCCGTTTGATGTCGAACTGCGCCACAGCGATTGTCGCCGTGAACAACGCCGTGAAACATCCAATCCACATTACGACATTCAGCGCCAACCCGGTTGCGTCCGCCGCAAACAGCGCGAACATCCGACCAACCATGAACACACCGGCTGCGACCATCGTCGCCGCGTGAATCAACGCGCTGACCGGCGTGGGACCTTCCATCGCATCGGGAAGCCAGATGTGCAACGGGAATTGTGCAGACTTGCCAATCGTTCCGCCGAGAATCAACAGCGCAATCACGGTGACCCAAGGCACGCCGGGTAACGCTTGCGCTTCGGCAAGATGATGCAACGTCTTCTCGTTGAAGATTTCGGGAAAATTCAAGTCTTTGGCTTGGATGTAGAGGAAAATCATTCCCGCGAAGAACAGCGTATCGCCAACGCGCGTGGTGAGGAACGCTTTGATTGCGGCAAGTTTCGCGCGCACGGTTTGCGCATCGTCAATGTGATGTTCGTGTGGCGCGCGCACCGACCAAAAGCCGATGAGGAGATACGAGCACAAGCCCATAATCTCCCAAAAGATGAACAACTCGAACAAGTTCGATGAAATCACCAGTCCGAGCATTCCGCACGCGAAGAGTGAGATGTAGGCGAAAAAGCGCGCGTAACGCGGATCATCGGTGACGTGATGATGCCCGTGCTCGTCGGTGTGCGCGTGTTGCATATACCCGATGCTGTAGATGAAGATCATCAAGCACACCGTCGTCACCATAAACAAGGTGACAGCGGCGAGTGGGTCAATCATCCAGCCGACGAAAAAGTACGTCTGTCCGGTCGGCAGTGTCCACACGAACGGCAACGTTTCAAAGAATGGCTTTTTGGCTAGTTCCGCGCCGTGTTGAATTGCCTCAAACAATACGCCGTATGCTAACACGCCCGACAGGAAAATCCCAGCCACCGCAGTCAGCGCGCTGATGCGATTGTTGCGATTTAGAAAAAATACAATCAGTACAAAGGCAAGGAGTGGGAAGATGGGAATGAGAAACGCGAGATTGAACATAAAGTCCTCAATGAGCCAATGTATCAATGAGCCAATTGCCCAATGAGCCAATGAGCCAAACAATACAGGTATTGAAAGTGACGTTTTGGCTCATTGGTAAATTGGTTCATTGGCTCATTGCTATTCTACCACTTCATAAGGTCCACTTCTTCCACATTCACCGTATCGCGCGAGCGATAGATGGCGATGATGAGCGCGAGACCGATGGCGGCTTCGGCGGCGGCGAGCGTGATGACAAAGAGTGCAAAGACAAGTCCCGCCAAGTCCATTGTTGGCGAAGCCGGTTTGATGTAACGCCAAAACGCGATGAGGTTGATATTCACCGCGTTCAGCATCAATTCGATGCCCATCAAAATCGCAATCGCATTACGCCGCGCCAACGCGCCATACAAACCGATGCAAAAGAGCGCGGCGGCGAGTGTCAGGTAGAAGGGAAGAGGAATCATTGCTGTCTCCAAGTATTCAGGGCGAAAGTGTTCAGTGTTCGAGTATTCAGTGTTCAAGTATTCAGTCTGAACACTGAATACTGTCATTCGCGCGCAATCACAATCGCGCCTATCAGTGCCGCAAGAAGCAATAGCGACACCGCCTCGAAGGGTAACAAGTACGTCGTCATCAACTCGGTGCCGAGTTTGGGAATCAGGTCGCCCGCCACTTGAGTTTCCACCGCGCGCCAAGTGGTGTTGAAAACAACGTAGAGGAGCGCAGCGAAGAGCACCAGCGCAATGAACGCGGCGGCAATCCATTGCGAATTCTGTGCGGGCAAATCGCGCTTCATCAAACCGCGCGTCAACATCACCGCGAACAAAATCAAAATCGAAATTGCACCAACGTAGATCAGAATTTGCACCACTGCCACAAACTCGGCTTCCAAGACAAAATAGATGCCTGCGATGCCAATCAACGCAATGATGAGTCCGAGCGCGGCGCGAATCAAGTTGCGCGCGGCAACTGCCATCAGTGCACCGCCAAGTGTGATTGCCGCCATTACGAAAAAGGCAACGTAGGTTAAGATGAGAGGAGTGGACATTGAACTCCTTCGGTGTTCAGAATCCAATCATTTTCAGCACTGGCAACGCTAGTCCTGCCAGCACAATGTTGACGAGTGCGACGGGCACAAGCACTTTCCACGCAAAATTCATCAGTTGATCTACGCGGAAACGGGGCCAGGTCATCCGAATCCACATTCCGAGCAAGACCAGCGCGTACGTCTTGACGATGATCCACACATAGCCCGGCAAAAGTGGACCGTTCCAGCCGCCGAGAAACAGCGTCGCGCCGATGAGACAAACGATGAAAAAGTTGAAATACTCGGCGAGGTAGAACAGTGCCCATTTCATTCCGCTGTACTCGGTCATATAACCCGCAACGATTTCCGATTCGCCTTCGGGAATGTCGAACGGCGTGCGTCCAACTTCCGCCAGCGCGCTCAGGTAGTACACGATGAACGCAATCGTGCCAATCGGAAACGCAAAGACATACCACTGCAGTCCAAACCAACCGCTTTGCGCTTCGTTGATTTTGACGAGCGACATCGAACCGGTCATCAACACAATCGGAACGATGGTGAGGACTTGGGGAATTTCGTAACTCACCATTTGCGCGACCGCGCGCATCCCACCAAGAAGCGAGAACTTGTTGTTCGAACCGTATCCGCCGAGAAATACACCAATCGTCCCGATAGACGCGACCGCAACAATCCATAGCACGCCGATATTCACATCCACAGGGTACATCCCGCGTCCCCAAGGAATCACAGCGAAGGCAAGCACTGGTGGCATCATCGCGATCATCGGCGCAATCGTGTGGATGAACCGATCCGCGTTTTCTGGCACGATGTCTTCTTTGATGAGCATCTTGATCGTATCGGCAACGGGCTGGAGCAAGCCCCAAGGTCCCACACGATTCGGTCCCAAGCGATCCTGAATGCGCGCGGCACTCTTGCGTTCGAGCCAAATCAGGATCAGCACCATCAACACCATCCAAAGGATGATGGCGACGATGACCACGAGTACCATAATGGTCGAGACGATGACACTCTCCAAGTCTTTGGGCAGATTCAAGCCCTCGAGCAAAGAGTGGAGCCAAAAGACGAGCCACGCGTAAATGTTGGTGAAGATGTTGTCGAGGAATTCCATAATGAGTTCCGAGTTTAAGGTTTCAGGTTTCAGGTTACAGGTTGCCAATCTAACTTGAAACCTGTAACCTGTAACTTGGAACCTGATTTACGTCCATTCGAGTAGTCCCTTGCGCCACGCGTACGCGAGTGCCAGCGCAAGGATGCCTAAAAAGATGACCATCTCAATAAGCGCAAACAAGCCTAGCGCGTTGTATGCAACTGCCCAGGGGTAGAGGTACACAACTTCGATGTCAAAGATGACGAAAATCAGCGCGTAGATAAAGTATTGAACGCGAAATTGCACCCAGACTTGTTGTGCTTGTTCGGGGAAATCTTCAAATTCAAGCCCGCATTCGTAGGTAGCGCGCTTGGAGGGGTTGGGTTTCTTGGGTCGGATGACCCACGCCATCAACAGAGGAATAATCGGGAAGATGAGTGCAACAAGTGCAAAGAGAGCAACTATGCCATATTGATCGAGCATGAATGGCTACTCCTTTGTAGAGAATAATGCGCATCAAACACAATTATTATACCACACGGATTCAGATTTGTGAAATTTTCAAAAGACCATGTTGCCTTATCGCACTTCAAAAATCGCCACTGCCACGCGCACATTTTCCCCCAAGCGCGCGGCGCGTAATCGGCGATTCTTTTCCCCCAGATAAATCGAACGCGTGATGGTGATGTGTTCACGCGCACAAAATTCGATAAAGTCACGCACGGTGAGTGGACGCGCACGCGGTGCGGTGTCCCATGCTTGCGGTAACGCCGGCGCCTGCGGCATTCGTCCGTGCAAAAGGAGTTCTAGGCGACAACGCCAGTGTCCCCAGTTGGCAAAACTTACAATCGCGCGATGCCCCACGCGCAGCATCTCGCAAATGATGAACGCGGGATTGTCGAGATACGGCAAGGTCTGGCTGAGAATCACCGTGTCGAACGATTGGTCGGGATAATCGCGCAGTCCTTCGTCGAGATTGCCTTGTCGCACACTCAACCCCTTGCGTACGCATTCGAGCACATTCGGCTCGGCAAGTTCCACGCCGCGTCCGATGATGTGGCGCGTGTCAATCAAGTATCGCAAGAGTGTGCCGTCGCCACAACCCAAATCGAGTACTTTTTCGCCGGGTTCGATCAATTCGGCGATGGCGCGCAAATCGGCGCGCAAAGATTCACGTCGGTCGTCGGTCATCGGTCGTCGGTCAATGAAATTTCGTGATGCGTCACCACGCGTTCGAGGAAATCGGCGATGAGGCGCGTCATCGTTTCGACTTCAAGGAGAAACGCATCGTGTCCCCAAGTGGATTGCAAATTGCAGTACGTCACGTCCGCGCCAATCGCCGTGAGCGCGCTCACCAACTCTTTCGAGTGGTACGAGGGGTAAAGCCAATCGGAGGTGAACGAGACGACGAGGTACATTATCGCCGCGCATTTTTCAAACGCCTTGACGAGCGAACCGTACCCGTTTGCTAAATCGAAATAGTCCATCGCTTTGGTGATGTAGAGGTACGAATTCGCGTCAAAGCGTTCGGTGAAACGATTGCCCTTGTAGTGCAAGTAACTTTCGACGGCGAACTCGGTGCAAAAATCGTAACCGTAATTTTCGCGTCCTTGCAACCGTCGCCCGAATTTTTGGTGCATTGATTCTTCGCTGAGGTACGTGATGTGCCCGATCATTCGCGCGAGCGCGAGTCCTGCATTGGGACGCGCACCATCGTCGTAATAGTTGCCGCCGCGCCAATTCGGATCGGCGTAAATCGCTTGGCGTCCCACTTCGCTGAACGCGATGAGCATCGGCGAGTGGCGCGCAGTGGTGGCGAGTGGCAGTGCCGCGCGCACGCGTTCGGGATAACTCACCGTCCATTGCAACACTTGCATTCCACCCATACTGCCGCCTGCCACCGCGAGCAATTTTTCGATGCCCAGATGATCAATCAGGTGACGTTGCGCGCGCACCATATCGGCAATCGTGATGACGGGAAAGCCGAGCGCGTACGGTTTACCTGTGCGCGGATTGATCGAACTGGGACCAGTTGAACCTTGACACCCGCCAATGACATTCGAGCACACGACAAAGAATTTGTTCGTATCGAATGCTTTGCTCGGACCGATGCAATCGTCCCACCAGCCGATTTTGCCATCGGGAGTGAGTCCCGCCGCGTGTGCATCGCCAGAGAGCGCATGGCAAATGAGAATCGCATTGCTCCGATCCGCGTTGAGGCGTCCGTACGTTTCGTACGCCAGCGTAATCGGTCCCAGCGTTTCACCGCTATCGAGCGGCATCGGTTCGTCTTGTGCAAATGTGAAATATTGGCGTTCGATGATCCCGAGAGGATGTTGGATGTTCATAGTGTAATTCGTAATGTGTGATGCGTGATGCGTGATACGTGATACGT
>JAOACU010000204.1 GCA_026417715.1 Anaerolineae bacterium
CGAGTGGCGAATTCCGAATTCCGAACTCCGAACTCTGAACTCTGAACTCACGCATTACGAAATACGCAGTATCCCCTTCCCGCGCCTTTGGACGCACGCGCGCCTTTCGTGGGAAATGCTCACGCGCGCGCCCGATGTGCTTTGGGTGCCTGCGCACGTCTTGCCACTTGTTCACCCGCGCCGTTCGTTTGTTACGATACACGACTTGGGGCAGGTGCATTTTCCGCGTGCGCATCCGCCGCTCCAACGCGCATATCACAACTGGGCGGTCTGGTGGGCGGCGCGCACCGCGTCGCACATCTTTGCCGACTCTGAATCCACGCGCGACGACCTTTCGCGTTTCTTTCGCGTGCCCTCGGAAAAAATTTCGGTGGTGTATCCCGCGTACGACGCGCAACTGTATCGTCCGATTCGCGACGCGGCGGTGATTGAACAAGTCAAAGCCAAGTATCGTATCAGCGGCGATTATGTGTTGACGATTGGCACCCTGCACCCGCGCAAAAATTACGTGCGACTCATTGAAGCAGTGAAGAAGTTAGAGATTAGAGATTTGAGATTGGTGATTGTTGGGAAACGCGGTTGGTTATCCGATGAAATCGTTAGACGTGCACAACTCTCTAATCTCCAATCTCCAATCACCATTCTCGACTACGTTCCTTCCACTGATCTCCCCGCCCTCCTCAGCGGCGCGCGTGTGTTCGCGTTCCCCAGTTTGTACGAGGGGTTTGGTTTGCCGATTCTCGAAGCGCAAGCGTGCGGCACACCGGTTGTGTGTTCGATGACTTCATCGCTTCCCGAAGTCGCTGGTGACGCCGCGCTCTTTTTCGATCCGCTTGACGTGGACGCAATCGCGGGCGCGATTCAACGTGCGTGGAACGACGATACACTACGCGCCAAGTTGATCGCGCGCGGATTCGAGAACGTCAAGCGATTCTCGTGGGAGGTAAGTGCGCGACAGGTGTTACAGGCGTTTGAGGAGACGGGGGATGGATGACGGAGGATGGAAGATTTTTGATTTTCGATTTGCGATTTCGATTGATAATGTAATCGGCAATCGGCAATCGAAAATCGGCAATCCAGAATCCTTCGTCTTTCGTCAATGCAAAAATGAAACATTGTTTCGCTCTCATCTTGATTTTACTCATACTCACGGGTTCGACTTTCACGCCTCCTGCGCGCATTGACCCGCGCGTGCTTGCCGACACGGCGAACGGCGCGACTGCGCGTTTCATCGTCGTCTTGCGCGCGCAAACGAATACGCGCGCGCTCGTTGCGTCCGTGTCAGACCGCGCGGCGCGCGGGCGCATCGTCTTTGACGCGCTGCGCCGCGTGGCAAACGCATCGCAACCCGCTGTGCGCGCACAACTCGATGCGCTGGGTGCGCGCTATCGTGCGTTCACCGTCATCAACGCGCTGGTCGTCGAAGGCAATCGCGCGGTGGTGGACGCGCTTGCGGCGCGCGCCGATGTGCTTGCCATCGAATCGGATCGCGCGTTTCGGGTCGAGTTGGCGCGCGTGGAGAGTGCGCCGCGCGCACCGCAGGGAGTCGAGTGGAACATCGGTAAAATCAACGTGCCAGCCGTGTGGGCACTCGGTTACACAGGACAAAATATCGTGTATGCGAATGCAGATACCGGCGTGCAGTGGAATCACCCTGCGCTGATGTCCAAGTATCGCGGTTGGAACGGCGCGGCGAATCACAACTACAATTGGTGGGACGCGATTCATTCGGACTTGAGTGGCAACGGAACAAATCCGTGTGGTTACAACCTCACCGCGCCGTGCGATGATCACGGACACGGAACGCACGTGATGGGAACTGGTGTCGGCGATGATGGCGCGGGCAATCAAATCGGTGTGGCGCCGGGGGCGCGATGGATCGCGTGCCGAAATATGGAAGAAGGTTACGGCGCGCCAAGCACGTATATCGAATGCTTTGACTTTTTCCTCGCACCTTGGGATTTGAATCGGCAAAATCCTGATCCTGATAAACGTCCCGATGTGGTGGGCAATTCGTACGGTTGTCCACCTAGCGAAGGTTGTTCGGCAAACAGTCTGCTGGTGGCGATGGACAATTTGCGCGCCGCCGGAATTTTTATGGCGGTCGCCGCAGGAAACGCAGGACCCAGTTGCGCGACGGTGAACGATCCACCCGCGATTTACGATTCGGCGATTAGCATCGGCGCGACTGATTCGAGTGACGCTATCGTGAGTTTCAGCAGTCGCGGTCCCGTTACGATTGATGGAAGCAATCGGCGCAAGCCGGATTTTGTCGCGCCCGGTGTAGGAATTCGTTCGAGCATACCAACAAACGGTTACGGTTATAGTTCGGGGACTTCGATGGCAACACCACACGTTGCTGGCGCAGTGGCGTTGTTGTGGTCAGCGTTTCCCAGTTTGCGTCGCAACGTGGATTTGACCGAATCGGTGCTCGCAATCACTGCGACGCGCCTACCGATTACGCAACTGTGCGGCGATGATGCAGGACAGTATCCGAACAATGTGCAAGGGCACGGACGGGTTGATGTGCGTGCGGCGTACGATTATTACGCGCGCGTCGGTCCGCCGCCGTACGTGTACTTTTTTCCGATAGTAATCAAATGAGCCAATCAGCCAATGAACCAATGAGCCAAATGACAAACATCTTTCGTCTTTCGTCCTTCGTCCTTCGTCCTGCCGGGCTTGTGGGCGCGTTGGTGCTGTTGGTCGCGTGTGCGGTGGCAACGCCAACACCAACACCTACACCGACACCCACGCCTACACCGCGCATCGAGTTCGATGCCGAACGCGCGCGTGAGCACGTGCGCATACTCGCGGAAACGATTGGCGCGCGTGTGGCAGGGACGGACAATGCCGCGCGCGCCAGTGAATATATTGCGCAAGAGTTTGCGCGCTATGGTTACACTCTCCAAAACCAAGCGTTCACCTTCGAGAGTTGGGAAGATCGCGGTACGCGCGTTCAGATGGTCGTGCCTGAAGCGCGCGCGCTGGAGGCATACGCGTTGCAATACAGCCCTGCAGGTAACGTCGAAGCGGAACTCGTTGCGGTTAGCGGTGTTGGTGCGGAGAACGATTTTGCGCGCGTGAACGTGCGCGGTAAGATTGCGTTGGTGCAACGTGGCACACTGCCGTTTTCCGACAAAGCGCGGAATGCTGAACGCGCAGGCGCGCTGGCAACGATTGTCTACAACAACGCGCCCGAAATTTTCAGTGGCACGCTGCGCGAACGCACCACGCGCCCTGTGTTGGCGATTAGCGGACGCGACGGACAAGCACTGCTCGATGCACTCGCGCGCGGTACAGTGAAAATCAAAATCGAAAGTGACACAGCCATCGAAAACAAATCAGCGCGCAATGTCATCGCGACGAAACGCGGCACGAGTGATGAAGTCATCGTTATTGGCGCGCATTACGATTCGGTGAGTGCAGGCGCGGGCGCGAACGACAACGGATCGGGTGTGGCAGTGTTGCTGGAGGCCGCGCGCGTGCTGGCACACAAATCGCTCAAGCATACACTCATCTTTGTCGCGTTCGATGCGGAGGAAATCGGTTTGGTGGGATCACGACAGTATGTTACATCGCTTGCCGATGACGCGCGCGGACACATCGTTGCGATGATCAATTTCGATATGCTGGGTGGTGGTTCAGGTCCACTCTTGCTCGATGGTGAAGGACGCATCGGCAAACTCGCGCTCGAAGCGGCACAAGAACTTGGTATCGCTGCGCGCAGTTTCAAGTTAGGTCAGGGCTATGGAAGCGACCATCAGTCGTTTCGCAGCGTAGGCATTGACGCGGTCTTTTTTATGCGCGAGTACACTTTGTTACACACACCGCACGATACGCTAGAGCAAATTCGCGCTGAATGGCTTGGCGAAGCCGGGCGTGTGGCAGTGCGGGTGGTGGAGAAAATTGGAGATTAGAGATTAGAGATTAGAGATTAGAGATTGGAGATTATGGAAGGAGGAAATGCAACGATGCAAGTACTAGCACAAGGACGTGGTGAACTGATTCAACCGCCGGACGTGGAAGCGTTCCGCGAATGGAATCGCACACAAAAGTCGCGTCGCCTTGTGGACAAGGTGATGAGCGAACGCGAAGCCGTTGAACGTTTTGTGTTCGATGGATGTTACATCGGCACGGAATTGTATGGCAGTGTGCGCTGTCCGATGTCACTCACGCGCGAAGTGATTCGTCAACGCAAAAAAGATTTGCGCGTGTGCGGTCAAGGTGTTCTCGAACTCGATTTGTGGCTTGCGGCAGGACTGGTCAAGAAACTCGATGTGACCTACATCGGCTTGGAAGTGTTTGGCACATCTGCCGCGTTTCGCCGCGCCGTCGAGTCGGGACAAGTCGAAGCGTGTGTCGAGTGGTCGAATGGCGCGATTACGTGGCGAATGAAAGCCGCTGCGATGGGTGTGCCGTTCATTGCAACGCGCGCGATGCTCGGCTCCGATACGTTCGAGTACAGCGCGGCAAAAATCGTCACCGACCCGTTCACCGGCGCACCAGTGTGTTTGCTCCCCGCGCTCATCCTCGATGTCGCGCTGATTCACGTGCATCGCGCGGATCGGTTTGGCAACGCGCAAATTGATGGCATCACCGGCTTTGCGTTTGAAATCGCGCGCGCGAGCAAGCGCGTCATCATCAGCACCGAAGAACTCATCTCCACAACCGAGATTCGCAAGTATCCCGAACGCACCGTCATTCCGTACTATCTGGTGGACGCAGTGGTGCACGCGCCGTTCGGTTCGCATCCCGGCGAAATGGCGTACGTGTACGATCGCGACGATGTGGCGTATCGCGAGTGGATTGACGCGAGTCAGACGGCGGAAGGCGCGCAAGCGTACCTCGACAAGTACGTGTACAACATTCCCGATCATCGCGCGTATCTCGATTTGTTTGGTGAAGCGCGATTGGCAGAGTTGGTCGCGCGGCGGATGAGACGCGAGGGGCGAGAGAGCGCGTGAGCGAGAGAGCGAGGGAGCGAGAGAGCGAGAGAGCGAGAGAGCGAGGGAGCGAGAGCGCGAACATCGAACCTGCAACCTGCAACTGGAAACCTGTAACCTGAATTGAAACCTTGAACTTGCAACGCGGAGGGCACAATGACGAGTCCTACCTACTCCAAAACTGAATTGATGATTTGCATCGCGGCGCGCTTGTTTCAAGATGGCACGACCACATTCATCGGCACAGGGATTCCGATGCTTGCCGCGATGTTGGCGATGAAAACGCACGCGCCCAATGTGGTACCGATTTTCGAGTTTGGCGGTACGGGTGCCATCTTCGATAGATTACCAACAGCCGTAGGCGGCGCGCAGACCTTCCACCAAGCGATTGCCGCCTCGGGTATTTGCGACATTATGGAGACCGCGCAACGCGGTTTCATTGATTACGGTTTTCTCGGCGGCGCGCAGATTGATCCGTACGGCAACTTGAATAGCACGACGATTGGCGATCACGATCATCCACGCGCGCGTTTGCCTGGCAGTGGCGGCGCGAACGATGTGGGAAGTTTGTGTTGGCGCACGGTCGCGATTGTGCAAC
>JAOACU010000205.1 GCA_026417715.1 Anaerolineae bacterium
ACTGCGTAGTGCGTATTGCGTAAAACCTAAAACGTGAAACGTGATACGCAATACGTAATACGCAATGCGTGCTGCGCAAGGAGGTAAGCGAATGGCAGAGGAAACCAAGCAAGAAGAACAAGTCACAGAGGAAAAAGTGAAAACGGGGGAACAGACGGTACAAGAAACGATGGCGCCGAGTGAACAGTTGCCCGATGATCCTGCCGAATTGAAAAAGTTGTTGTTGCAAGAGCGCGACAAATCGGCAGAGTATTTGGACAACTGGCGACGCGCGGCGGCGGACTTTTCTAACTATAGAAAACGCATCGAAAAGGACAACGCGGAATTTACCAAATTTGCTAACACGACGCTCATCACGCGCTTGTTGCCTATCTTGGATGATTTCGAGCGCGCGTTCCAAACCGTGCCCGACAACCTGCGCGCGCTTACGTGGGTAGATGGTATCTTTCTCATCGCGCGCAAGATGGCGGCGATCTTGGAGGCAGAAGGTCTCAAACCCATCGAAGCGTTGAACCAGCCCTTTGATCCGCGTTTGCACGAAGCCGTCATCCACGAAGAAACCGATCAACACGAAGACGGCATCGTGATCGCCGAGTTGCAAAAGGGCTACAGACTGAATGATCGCGTCATTCGCCCGACGCTGGTCAAGGTGGCGAAGAAGAAAGCATGATGCGCGCGTGCGAAAGCGCGTGGAGCGAGAGGGCGAAGGCGCGAGAGAGCGTGGGGCGAACGCGCGAGAGAGCGTGGAGCGAACGCGCGAGAGAGCGTGATACGCAATACGTAATACGTGATACGTGATGCGTATTGCGTAGTGCGTAAACCTTGAACCTGAAACCTGTAACCTGAAACTTGTAACCTGTAACCTGAAACTCAAGGAGTGATACCTATGGCTAGGAAATCGAAAATCGTGGGCATTGATCTTGGAACGACAAACTCGGTAGTGGCAGTGATGGAAGGTGGCGAACCGGTCGTGATCCCAACGGCAGAGGGTTCGCGCTTGCTTCCATCGGTCGTCGCTATCACCAAGAGTGGTGAACGTTTGGTGGGGCAAGTGGCTAAACGCCAAGCGATCACCAATCCCGAAAATACCATCTTCTCGATCAAACGCTTGATGGGGCGCAAGTTCAACGACCCTGAAGTGCAAAAGGCGCGCAAAATCTTGCCCTACAAAATCATCGAAGCGCGCAATGGTGATGCGTGGGTCGAGTTGGGCGGCAAGCAGTACTCGCCACCCGAAATTTCCGCGATGATTCTCGCGAAACTCAAAGCGGATGCGGAAGCATACTTGGGCGAACCGGTCACGCAGGCGGTCATCACCGTGCCCGCGTACTTTAACGACTCGCAACGCCAAGCGACCAAAGACGCGGGACGCATCGCGGGTTTGGAAGTGTTGCGCATCATCAACGAACCGACCGCGTCGTCGCTCGCGTACGGTTTGGACAAAAAGAAAGATGAAACGATCGCGGTGTACGATTTTGGTGGCGGCACGTTCGATATTTCGATCCTGTCGCTTGGCGATGGCGTGTTCGAGGTCAAAGCGACCAACGGCGATACGTTCCTTGGTGGCGATGATCTCGATCAACGCATCATCCAATGGATCGTGGACGAGTTCCGCAAAGAAACCGGCATTGACCTGAGCAAGGATCGGATGGCGTTGCAACGTCTGAAGGAAGCGGCAGAGAAAGCCAAGATCGAACTCTCGTCGGTGATGCAAACGGAAATCAATCTGCCGTTCATCACTGCCGACGCGTCCGGTCCCAAGCACTTGGTGATGACATTGACGCGCGCCAAACTCGAACAACTCGTCGGTGATCTGGTCGAAAAATCGTTGGGTCCGGCGCAGCGCGCGTTGGAAGATGCCAAACTGTCACCATCGCAAATTGACGAAGTGGTGCTCGTCGGCGGGCAAACGCGTATGCCGATGATGCAACAACTGGTGCAAAAATTCTTTGGCAAGGAACCGCACAAGGGCATCAACCCTGATGAAGTGGTCGCCATCGGCGCGGCGATTCAAGCCGGCGTGTTGGGTGGCGAAGTCAAGGACATTTTGCTTCTCGACGTGACACCGCTGACACTTGGCATCGAAACGCTGGGTGGCGTTGCTACGCCAATCATCGAACGCAACACGACGATTCCGGTCCGCAAGTCGCAAATCTTTTCGACAGCGGCAGATATGCAGACCCAAGTCGAAGTGCACGTCGTGCAAGGTGAGCGTCCGATGGCGGCGGACAACAAAACACTCGGACGTTTCATCCTCGATGGTATTCCGCCGGCACCGCGCGGTGTACCACAAATCGAAGTGACGTTCGATATTGATGCCGATGGTATTTTGCACGTCAGCGCGAAAGACAAGGCAACGGGGCGCGAACAAAAAAGCCCGAGTACTGCTTCGTTTGGCTTGAGCAAGGAAGAAGTCGAGCGGATGGTGCAAGAGGCACAACGTTTTGCGGAAGAGGATCGTCGTCGCAAAGAAGAAGTGGAGATTCGCAACAACGCAGACAGCGCGGTCTATCAATCGGAAAAAATGTTGCGCGATCTGGGCGACAAAGTTCCCGCCGATGTCAGAGCCGAAATCGAAGCCAAAGTCAACGCGCTCAAGAACGTGATGAGTGGGCGCGATGTGCAACCGATCAAGCGCGCTACCGAAGAACTGATGCAGACCTTGCAAAAGATCGGCGAGCGAATGTATCAGCAAGCCGGCGGCGCGGGTACGCCACCACCGCCCGGCGGTGAGCCACCCAAAGGCGGCTCCGACACGGTGGATGGCGAATTTCGTGAGGTGAGATAAAAATTTCGGGGTTGAGAATTTCTCAACCCCGATTTTTTACATCTCGGATTGTCACGCTGAGCGCAGTGAAGCGTCTCGCAAAGTTGGTTGAGAGATTTTCGTTCCCTTCGGTCGCTCAGAATGACAGCGTGACACCATTTTATATCGCTGGTCGGAATGATTGGAGCACCTTGATATAGTTGGCGCGCTCGAATGCGGCAGGATACGCGACAGATTTCTGACTCATACTCCCTTGCATCTGTTGCACCGAAACGTACTCGTGTTTCTCCATCCATTCGACCATCTCGTTCAACACGGTGCGAATGTGTGCGGGACCGCGTTGCAACAGTGCGGATGCCATCATCGCGACGCGCGCACCCGCCATCATACACTTGATCACATCGGTTGTCGTATGCACACCGCCAGTGATCGCCAAATCGGCTTTGACGTTTCCGTAGAGAATGCCCACCCAGCGCAGGCGCGAACGCAACTCGTACGATTGGCTCAAATCGAGCGTGGGTTCGACTTCAAGGTCTTCGATATTGAAGTCGGGTTGGTAAAAGCGATTGAAGAGCACGATGCCGTTGACACCAATTTCATCCAGTCGTTTGACAAAGTTGGCAAACGCGGTGAACTCGGAACCAAGTTTGATCGCAATCGGAATGCGGACGCTTGCGCGCAGAACGCGCACGAGTTCGAGATACATTTCTTCGATGTCTCGACTCGTCTGCTGAGGTTCGGCGGCGAGGTAATACATATTCAGTTCCAGTGCGTCGGCGCCGGCGTCCTGAATCCGTTGCGCGTACTTGAGCCAGCCACCGGTCGAAACGCCGTTGAGACTCGCAATCACGGGAATTTTTACGGCGGCTTTGACCTTGCGGATATGTTCTACGTACGCATCGGCACCGATGAGATAACTCTTTTGATCAGGAAAGAACGAGAGGGCTTCCCAGTAACCTTCAGTGCCGTAGTTGAGATAGTGATCGAGCAGTTCACTTTCCTTCATAATCTGCTCTTCAAACAATGAATGCAAGACAACCGCCGCCGCGCCGGCGTCTTCCAACTGTTTGACTGTATCCACTTTTTGCATCAGTGGCGATGAAGAGGGAACGATGGGATTTTTGAGTTTCAAGCCGAGATAAGTGGTGGTCAGGTCAACCATAGCAATCTCCCGTTTCAGGTTAAACAGTTTCAGGTTTCAAGTTATACAACTTGAAACCTGAAACTTAAACTACGATGCGGGCGCGTTTGCCCAATTTTCATACATCTTCCAACGCCGATGCACATCTTCTTGTGCAAGTTTCAACAGACGTTCGGCGGCTTCTTCGTTCACTTGGGTCAACTGGAGATAGCGCGTCTCGTTGTACACGTACTTTTCGAGCGGCAGTGAGGGTGGCTTGGAATCGAGAATGAGCGGATTCTTGCCTTCCTTTGCCAAGTTGGGATTGAAGCGAATGAGGGGCCAGTAGCCGGTCTGCACGGCGAGTTTCTGTTGCTCCATTCCCTTCGCCATATCAATCCCGTGCGCGATGCAGTGCGAGTAGGCGATGATGAGCGAAGGTCCCTCGTACGCTTCGGCTTCGAGGAACGCTTTGATGGTTTGTGAATCGTTCGCGCCCATTGCGACGCGTGCGACGTAGATGTTGCCGTACGTCATCGCGATCATCGCGAGGTCTTTTTTGGGCAACGGCTTGCCCGCCGCCGCGAATCGCGCGACCGCACCGCGCGGTGTCGCTTTGGACATTTGCCCGCCAGTGTTCGAGTACACTTCGGTATCGAGCACGAGCACATTGACGTTGCGTCCCGACGCAAGGACGTGATCTAAACCACCGTAACCGATGTCGTACGCCCAGCCATCGCCACCCAGAATCCACACACTCTTTTTGACCAGCACATCGGCGATGGACAAGAGTTCGCGCGCAAGTGGATCGTTGCTTGCCTGCAATCGCTCTTTGAGCAACTTGACGCGTCCGCGTTGCATTGCGATCCCGGCTNCGGTGGATTGATCGGCTTGCAAGAGCGCGTCCACCAGTTCCGTGCCGACGATGTTCGCGACGCGCGGCAAGAGTTCGCGCGCATATTCTAGTCGTTTGTCGAGTGTGAGACGAAAGCCCAAACCAAACTCGGCATTATCTTCAAAGAGCGAGTTCGACCACGTGGGACCACAGCCATCCTTGTTGACGCAGTACGGTGTGGTCGGCAAGTTACCGCCGTAGATGGACGAACAGCCGGTCGCGTTTGCAATCAGCGCGCGGTCGCCAAAGAGTTGGCTGAGGAGTTTGACGTACGGTGTTTCGCCGCACGCGCCACACGCGCCCGAAAATTCAAAGAGCGGTTCGAGCAATTGCACGTCTTTGACCAGTTGCACATTCAGTTTTGCGCGATCCATCTCCGGCAGGGTGAGGAAGAATTTCCAGTTTTCGGCTTCCTGCGCGCGCAAGGGAAGTTGTGGCATCATATTGATTGCTTTGCGCTTGGGATCGGTCTTGTCCTTCACAGGACAATTTTCCACGCAGAGTGAACACCCCGTGCAATCTTCGGGCGCGACTTGGAGCGTGTAGCGCATCGTCGAAAATTCTTTCCAGCGTGCGGGCGCGCTCTTGAACGTGGCAGGCGCGTTCGCTAGATATTTTTCGTCGTACACTTTGGCGCGAATCGTCGCGTGCGGACACACCAAGACACACTTGCCGCACTGGATACACAACTTTTCGTCCCACACGGGAATATCAATCGCGATGTTGCGTTTC
>JAOACU010000206.1 GCA_026417715.1 Anaerolineae bacterium
CGATCGCAGCATCGTTGTTCAGTGCGAGCAAAATCAAATCTACCAAGTTGTCAATGTAGATGGCGTTGCAGATGCTGTTCCCGTCACCAATCAACACGGGACGTTTACGGCGCAGACGTTCGAGCGGCTTGAGTGTCCACGCGTACGAACGCGGACCGTAGGTGCACCCCGGACGAATCACCGTCAACGCAATGTTGTTCGCGCGTGCAAACTCCCACGCGGCGCGTTCACCTTCGGCTTTACTGCGCGAATAAAAATCGCCGCGAAACACGAGAGG
Organism: Anaerolineae bacterium; assembly: GCA_026417715.1. Classification (GTDB taxonomy): domain Bacteria; phylum Chloroflexota; class Anaerolineae; order UBA4142; family UBA4142; genus VGOB01. Next base: position 278 of record JAOACU010000206.1, read on the forward strand.
CGAATCAGCATTCGCGTTACGCGGCGGTGGGAGACCATGAACATTGATGGTGCTAAGGTGAATCACGCGCGCGACATTTGCGGCACGCGCGGCACGCAACACATTCAACGTACCCTCGACATTCACACGGCGATAGTCGGCAAGGCGCGCGCGTTCGGTTTGCATTGCCGCGCAATGAATGATGGCGTCACAACCTTCGGCGGCGTGGCGCACGGCATCGGCATCGGTTACGTCGCCGATTGCGATTTCCACGTGTGGTAGGGGCGAAGCATTTGTGCTTGCCACAGTGGAATTGGTGATCAGACGGTCATCAGAGAATCGTCTCCCCAATGTGACCCGATCTGACAAATGCTTCGCCCCTACGCGTGTTGCATTGCGTATCAAACCGCGCACGCGTGCGCCTTCCGCGCTCAAACGTTCGGCGAGATGACTGCCGATGAAACCGTTGGCACCCGTGACAAGCACGCATCTCTTCGGCAAGGGAATTTACTCCTCGCCTTCGGCGGTGTCGCTGCCACCCTCCGCGCGCGTGTTCAGCGGCTTGACTTGTTCGATGGGAAAGGTGAGGTGGATGCCGTCTTCAAGTTGCACGGTCACACACTCTTTGAGCACATTGCGCGCGATGACACGCCCTTGCCCGCGTTCGCACACGACGATCTCACCGATGCGTGGCACGCGACCGCGCGCGGCTTGGTAGAGCGGTTGTTCGTATGCCAAGCAACACAGCGGACGCCCGCACAAACCGGTAGCCGCATTCGGACCCAATGGCAAATCTTGATCCTTTGCCATTTTGATCGTCGCCTTGGGAAAATCGTCGAGGAATCGTTCGCAACAAATCTCGCGTCCACACGGCGATAAACCGCCAATCAATTTGGCACGATCGCGCGGACCGATTTGCCACAGTTCGACGCGCGCCGGAAAAATCACAGCAAGGTCTTTGACCAGCGCGCGAAAATCCACGCGTCCATCAGCGACAAAGTAGAACGTGATGTGACTGCCGTCAAAGTTGTACTCGGCGGTCAATAACTTCATCGGCAGATTGTGTTTTTCCACTTGGGCGCGGCATTGCTCAAGCGCTTCGGGTTCGCGCAGTTTGAGTTGTTGCCATTGGGTCAAATCGAACGCGGTGGCGCGTCGCAGAATCGGACGCAGAGGAGCGTCCATTGGTGTCGCGCGTGAAGGGGGAATAACCACGCGCGCGGCTTCGCGACAGCGTTCGGTATCTACAATCACGTATTCGTTGACGCGCAGGTCTTCAAACCCGGTCGCATCGTAAAAAGCGATCTGCGGCACGCGCCGCACACGCAAGCCAGCCACAGGTCGAGCAGGCATTCGGTAACTCCTATGTCAGCAGGTTGGTGCAATAGACATTATGCGAAATAAGGATTTCCGTCCACTAAGAACACGAAGGTCACGAAAAAAATCATAGAAACTTGGTGGTGGTGCTTTGTGTCCTTCGTGGAGAAAAAATTATTTCGCATCTAGTCATACTATTGAACGGAACCTGGTAGATTGAGTAGCAACACTTCGAGCGCGAGACGCGCATTGACATTTTGAGTCACATAGCGCGCCGTCGTGCGCACGGCTTGTAGCGTACGTTGCGCCTGCTCCCTCGTGAAGCGATTGGCGTGTTCGCGCAGCGCGTCTTGGCGATCCACGTTCGTTATGCGCGAGTCATCACCATGTTGTATCCACAGCACATCGCGCCACCAGCCCAACCACGTTTCGAGGAGATCGGGCAAGTGCTCGCTCGTCTTGGCGAGTGCCTCGGCGCGAAGCAATCGTTCGGCGCGCCCTTCCGTGAGCGCGGCATTCAATTCATCCAAATACTGCTCACGCGCTTGCAACAACGCGCGTTGCTCGAGCGCGCGAATCGCCCAGCCCAAACGTCCCGCTGACACGCGCGCCAACACGCGCGCGTGTTCGGGCGTCGCGTGGTATCGCTCGATGAGCGTTGTCTCGATTTGCGCCAACGTGAGTGGACGCAGGGCAAACACCTGACAACGCGAAGTGATCGTCGGCAACAGCAAACTCGCGTCGCGCGCGGTGAGAATCAGGCGCGTGTGACGCGGCGGCTCTTCGAGTGTCTTCAAAAACGCGTTTGCCGCTTCCTCGTTCGCTTCTTCAAAGCGTCGCAAGATGACGATTTTCCAACGACCTTCAAACGGCGCGCGCGCAATGTCGTGTTGCAAGGCGCGTATCTGATCAATCTTCAAGATGCGTCGTTCCGATTCGTTCGCGCGTGGCGGTGGCGGTGGCGATTTCTCATCGAACTTGTATCCCACCGGCACCCCTTCGATGATTTGCACATCGGGATACCGATCGCGCGCGATGCGTTGGCACGTGGAGCATTCGCCGCAAGGACGTGTAGCACTGGTGCATTGCAACGCTTGCGCGAGTTTGCGCGCGAGCGTCGTCTTGCCGATGCTGTGCGGACCGGTGAACAAGTAGGCGTGTGCCACGCGCGCGCTAGCGATGCTCCGTGCGAGCGCGCGCACTACCCAATCGTGTCCCACCAGTCCCCAGTCCGAGCGAATTTCGATGGGTGCAGTCACATAATCTATTCTATCACGATTGGACAGACATACCAAATTGTGCGTCCATCATTAAAGATTACGCCGAATAAGGTTTCCTCCACTAAGAGCACGAAGGTCACGAAAAAATCGCAGAAACTTGGTGATACTTTGTGACCTTCGTGGAGAAATCTATTGCACACAACGAAAACCGACACTGCGTTCGCGAAATTCCGGCGTTTGCGCAAACCGACTCGTGGTGCGCGCGTAGAACGCATCAATACTCCACGCGCCACCGCGCAAGACCTTGAGTTGTCCTGTGGCAGGACCCGTCGGATTGCGCGCGGGCATCGTCTTGGGATAATCGGCATCGAACCAATCAGCGATCCATTCCCACGCGTTGCCCGCTAAATCCAAAATCCCGTACGGACTCGCGTTGGCGGTGAAACTACCGACGGGCGCGGCTTCGGCAAAACGATCGTTGACACTCGCGTCTTTCCACGCGTACGCGCAATTCGCATCGCAAAAGTTCAACCGCGTGCCATCCCACGCATTGCCCCAAGGAAAGACGCGCGCATCGGTGCCACGCGCGGCTTTTCCCACTCGGCTTCACTCGGCAGACGTTTGCCCGCCCACGCGCAGTACGCGTTCGCATCGTTCCACGAGACGACTACAACGGGCAAGTTGGCTTGCGTCGCACTACCCGCGCCGCGCGGCGCGCGCCAAGAAATGCCCTCCACGCGTTGCCAACCGTCACGATACTCGAATCCCCAACCGTGTTTCTCCGCATCGGTCTTGTAGCCGGTGGCATCTACAAATTGTTGGAACTGTGCATTGGTCACTTCGTACTTGTCCATCCAAAACGCGTCCAAGTAAATCGTGCGCGCGGATGCGGCATCGCCAAACGTAAATTCGCCAGCGGGAATGTACACCATCTCGGCATTGTCTTTGCCGCGTCGTTGCACCGCGCCCGCCGCGAGCGTGGGAACAGGCGTCGGCGGAACTGGTGTCGCAGTTGGCGGTACGCGTGTCGCGGTGGGAGGCACAGCAGTTGCTGTTGGCGGCACAGGTGTCGCAGTTGGCGCGATGGCGACCGTCGGCGCGCTGATGTTCACCTGCAACGCGGGCGATTCGACGCGCGTGCCGTTCACTTCGACGACGCCGCGCAAAGTGTGAGCACCAGGGACGAGATTGGTCAGCGCGATTTTGAATGTGCCATCACTTGCCGCGCGCGTTTCGCCAACAAGTTTTTCACCATCATACACGCGCACAAGAGTATTCGCTGGCGCAGTGCCGATCAATTCAATGGGTTTGGTCGAGACGAGCGACGCGGTTGGATCCGCAAGCGCCAACGATACTCGCGGCGCGGGCAAGGTTGCCTGATATGCCAACCAACACAACAGCAACACGAGGAGCACGACCAAAAGCAGATGCCAACGATCGTACCAACCTACCCAGTAGCGCGGACGATTATTGCGAAACATCGCGACCTCCTGCGGCTTTCTTCGCGGCGAGTTCTTTGGCTTGGCGAATCCACTTGGCATAGTCGGGTTTGAAACGCTTGGGCGCGCGACACACTTCTTCCAAAAGTTCGACGGTTGCGTTGGCAAGCGCTTCGTATGTGCAAATGCCCGCGTCGTACAAACGTTTTTCGTACGTCTTGCCGATGCCTTCGAGTGGTTCAAAATCGTCCGGCATTTGTCCGTTCCAGCGGCGTCCCAACGATTTGGTTTGACGCGCCAAGCGACGCGCCTCCGCGCGAATCGCGCGGAAATCCATCTGCTTGGCTTGCAAATCGGTCAGTTGCAAAATTTGTTTCAGGTCCGCGTCCGAAAGTTGCGACAGTTCCCAATAAGTGCCCACGCCAGCGGCATACAAACGCGTCTCGTACACCGAGCCGATACCCTTGACATCGGACAAGTGTTGCGGGCAACCCACCGTGTACGGTGTTTCATCGTCTTCGCGCCGCGCGCGAATTTGCTCGACGGTTGCCAAGGGTGCAACAGGTTGCGCGCGTGCTTCGAGTTCGGCAGTTGCGCGCGCCAAATCACTTTGCAATTTTTCCACTTGCGCGCGCCACGTTGCTTGTTGCGATTGGCACTCGTGCAACTGCGCGCGTAGTTTTTCGATTTCCGCGTCGCGCGCGTTCAAATCGGTTTGGAGGTTGGCATGCGCGCGCAGTGCCGCGTCGAGGTCGCCGCGCAATTGTGAAATTTGCACACGCAAGTGCTCGCGTTCGCCTTCAAGCGATTGGATGGTCGCGGCGGCGGTTGCCGCGCCCGCTGTGAACTTGGCAACATCGGCGAGCAACGATTGATTTTGCGTGCGCGCGGCATTCAACTCATCGCGCAACTTGGCAAGTTCGGCGTCGCGCGCCTGCGCATCGGCGCGCAAGGTGTTGCGTTCACCTTCTAGCGATTTGATGGTGGCGTTGGCGATGGTCGCATCGGTGGTCAGTTTTTCGATCTCGGCACGCAGTTTGGCAAGTTCAGCGTCGCGCGTGTTCACATCGGCGCGCAAGGTGTTGCGTTCGCCTTCCAACGTTTGCGCGTTCGCGCGCATCGCATTCAACTCGTCACGCAATTTGGCAAGTTCGGCATCGCGCGTGTTCACATCGGCGCGCAAGGTGTTGCGTTCGCTTTCCAACGCTTGCGCGTTCGCGCGCATCGCATTCAACTCGTC
>JAOACU010000207.1 GCA_026417715.1 Anaerolineae bacterium
GGCGGCTAATTTAGCCCGCGAAGAGCCTGCCCTGAGCCCGCCGAAGGGCGGGCTTGGGGTCGTTGTCGCGGCGACTTTGAGTCGCCAACTCCAACTTTGTACCAGCCCTATCATGGGGCTTGACATTGCTGGGGGATACAGTATACTTGGCTCAAGTTGTGTGCTAGGCAGAACCAGCCGATAGCCAAAGAAGGTTCTGTCTTCACAAGGGGGAGACATTTATGACTGAACGAATGACGAAATCCGAAGTGTTGGAACACATTGCTGGAAAGACAGGGCTGACCCGCAAACAAGTGGCGGCAGTCCTCGATGAGTTGGCATTGCTGGCGTATCGCGAAGCCAAGCACTCGTTTCAAATTCCCGGTTTGGGAATCATCACTCTGGCGGAACGTCCAGCGCGTCAAGTGGTGATGCGCTTTGGACCCAAAGCCGGACAAACGGTCACTGTGCCCGCGCGCCAAGTCTTGCGCTTTCGCTTTACCAAAGCGGCAAAGGATGCGATTCTGGGAGTCAAGAAAGACGATTTGGAAATCATCGAAGGCATTGGACCCAAAATCGCCGAAGCGTTCTATCAAGCCGGCATCTTGACGTTCCAACAACTGGCGGACACACCGATCGAAAAGTTACGGCAGATTCTCGACGATGCTAACTACATTGCCGATCCGACCACCTGGCCCCAACAAGCGCGCCTTGCCGCCGAAGGCAAGATGGAGGAACTGGAACAACTGAAAGCGTCATTGACGGCTGGGCGTGCCACGTAATGAAAACGAACAACAAAAAATCGCATGCCAAGTGCATGCGATTTTTTATTTGTGCGATTCTCTAGTCCTCTACCACGACAGCACGCAACGCGCTTTCGGCGTCTATCTGTTTATCGGCAGCGTACGCCGCTAACGCAAACAAAACGTGACCCAGCGCGCGTTCCCGATTCTTGGCGCGCGCGAGTTTTGCCGCCGCTGTTTGAACATCGCGCGCGGTTACCTTGACTTTGTTGCGCCGCGCAATCTTTTGGGCGCGCGCGAGTGCTGGTAGCGCGCGGGGCAAGCGCGCAGGGTGCGGCGCATTGTTTTGTTCGGCTTGCTTGATACGTTCCCAGTTCGCAATAATTTCGCGCGTGCCACTCACCTGCACATCGCCAAACACGTGCGGGTGACGGCGAATGAGTTTAGCGGTGATGTCGGCAATCACATCGGTCAGCAAAAATTCACCGGACTCGGCGGCGATCTGCGCTTGTAGGAAAATGTGGAGCATCAAGTCGCCCAATTCTTCGCGCAGGTGCGGTATATCGTTGCGGTCGAGCGCGTCCAGCACTTCGTAACATTCTTCCAGAAAATCCTTGCGAAGCGATTGATGCGTCTGGGCGCGATCCCAAGGGCATCCTTCGGGCGCGCGTAGATGCGCGACCACCTCGCCCAGCGCGCTGAATCCACTGGGTCGCGCGAGGGGTGGCACATACAACACGGTCAACAATCCAAAGTCGTCCGCGTGGTCTATCTCGGCAAGCGGTTGCACGCGAATTTTTTGCAACGCTGTACCTGCCGCATCCACGCGCGTAATCGGATGATCGGGTGGATACAGCATCAAAAGCGTCAATTTGCAATCGCTTGCTACCGCGCGACTGTACACCTGTGCGACGAGCGCGGGCTGATCGGCATCGAGACGTGGAAAGTGTTGGCGCGCCAGATCGGTTGCATCGGCAATTTGCAGACCGCGCGCCAGCGGATCGAGTTCGAGCGCGAGGCACACAGCATCCACAAAACTAGTACCGACGATGAGGCGCGTGGGAATGTTTTGCGCGTGAGCGCGCGTCAGAATTCTTTGCACACTCGTTTCGCCGAAGAGTGGGTGACCTGGCACCGCATACAACACATCGGCGCGCGCGGCGCGCTCCAAGATGGCATCGGCAATCGCGGTGTACACGGCGTCCAGATCGTCAAGCGATTCGTAGAGATGATCGAAGGAATGAACAATCAAGTGCGGAGGGAGTGACGCAATAGTAGGATGCTCGCGCGTGCGCAGAAAAATTTCGCGCGCCTGATGCAACACCTCGTTCGCCTCTAGCGTGAGCGCGCGCGGATCGCCATAACCCAACCCAAGAATGGTAATCGTCATTCGTTGCTCCTTGTTCAGCCGTGCTTGGATGATACGCGCGTTGGGGAAACTGTCAAATGCTTGAGTACTCGTCATTTTTTACTCACACTAGTATCATTCGTTAGTATAACTCCCCGTCGGGACAGCGCATCCCGACGGGGAGTTTTGTGTTATGCCGCAATCTTTTCTTGCTCGCCGTGTCCGTTCTTTGGTCCACGCGCGGTAGACAACGGAATGATGTTTGTCGGTGGAGCGCGCAAGGCGGCTTGCACTTCCAGGGTGCGACGCTTTTCGCGCTCAAGTTGCGCGGCGGCATTCGCGGCTTTGATATTGGCACTGGCGATGACAAGCGCTGTGATGCACACAACGATTGCGATGAGTGCGACTACCATTGCGATTGTGAATGCCATCGCGCGCGTGTTCTCATTGTCGCGCTTGTTGGCATCGCTGATGATTGCTCCCGCGATGCTCGTCGCTGTAGCCCGCGCGCTGAGCGCGTTTGCCGCTTGTTCTTGCGCGACACGCGTCTGCGTGGCTTGCTCTTGTCCTGCAACTACCGTTTGCACTTGGGCGATACGTGTCTGCGTGGCTTGGGCTTGTAACTCTTCATTGCGCGCCTTGACGGCAAGCGCGGTTTGCGTGGCGTTGGCTTGTGCCACTTGAAGCGTAGCATGCGTGACCGTTTGTTGGACAGGGATTGCTGTTGCCTGAGCCACCGCCGCGACTTGAAGTGCGCGCGGCGTCTCGGTGGCTTGAAGTATCCCGGAAAACTCGCGTGCTTTAAGCGCGCTATGAGTGGCTGTGGCATTGGCGCCGACAATGGACTTGTGGTAATTGAAGAATTCAGTATCCGTCAGCAAAAGCCCCAGCGCAACGGCACCACCGAGAATGACGAGGGCAAGTAAAACACGTGGAAAGTCATTGTTTTGCACAACCATCGTTACCTCCTCCAGCGTACTTGGATTGGCAAGTACGCCCTTAGACCCTTCGGGTTTCCAAAAACCCGAAGGGTCTTGCCTAATCTTTGAAAAACGAGCGCACGTTATCGCGCAGTGTCATCAAGCCCAGAATGCGGGGCAATCGGCTTAGTGCCCACGCTCCGAGCCAAGCCATCGGCAAGACAAGGCACGTGAGGCATCCAAGCACGTTGGGTGCCGCTTGTCCCAATTGTGTGACGATTCTACCAATATCACCGGCGAGTTCCCACGCGTGGATAACGGTGATATGGAGACTTGCAAGGAGATTTGGGCTTGCTTCGGGTGGAACTCGGATGCCGTCTCCATAAACAGTTGTTCCCAACAACCAAATCAATACAAAACCGACAAACATAAACTTGCGCATTTCTCCCTCCTTTCACCATTCTTTCAGGAGGGGAAGGATGCGACATTATGCCTGAAAGAGTGGTTACCAGATTTGGCTTGTCAACGCGTCACCGATCATCAGAACGCGCATACCCAGTTCGGAATGTGGTACGCGCTCGCGCCAAGCCATCGTTTGAGCAATCACACGCGCCGTTGATTCGACGAGCGGCACCGCAGGATCGTTCATCCAATCCAATGCCTCGAGGTCGCATTGCCACTCCAATCCGTAGATGTGATGTGCCATAGCATGTCCAATCGCGAATTGCAGTAGCAGAGGATTGAATGGAAACGACGCTAACGTTAGATTGCCCTCACGCGTCCAACGCGCCCAGTGTTTGATGGGCGACCGACACACTTGCGCACCAACTGTACTGTGATTCGATACAATGACGCGTGGGGCAGGAACACCGATGCGTTGCGCAAAATCCTCGCACAACACTTGGGCATAGGCGCGGACGGCAATTGAGGGCAAGGGCGTGTCACCCATCAAATAATCGGGATGAACAAGGTGCATCGTTTCCTCCTTTGCTCGAAAATTCTTTGACACACCACACAGCGCGTTGTGTGGGGGAGAACTTGCAAGCGGGCTTTGGGAATGCGTTTACCACACTCTTTACAACGACGATATGTTGCGCGTCGCCGCCGATTTGTGCGTTCCATCAAACTCAGCGCGGCATCGAGCGACCGGCGACGAAATGCTTCTGCAGCCACGTTTGCGCGGTCTACCAAATCGCCTTGCGGTTCGTCGTTGGGTAGATATTCGTCCAGCCATTGTTGTTTGTTCGAGCGTTTCATAGCCCATCCCTCCTTTGGTTCTGAGCACATTGTAAAACATCCCTCAAAATTTATCGCGCACAATCGGCTTGCGATTCGCGCACGCGCAATGCTCCCAGTCTTACACCAAACTTACAATCGCAAACAAAAAACCTGACGGTTGTCCGTCAGGTTTAGGTGAATGAATTCTTTGCCACATTTTCATCACTCGTCAGGTTGTAGTCTCAGGCGATAACCATTCGACTCGTTGAGCAAAAAGCAAGGGTTATCAGGATCATACTCGATTTTCTGGCGCAAACGGTGTATGGCGGTGTATAACCAACTGGTTTGGGTTTCGTCTTGTTCATCAAATGGTTCCTGCAGGAACTTTTCGATGATTTCGCGTCGTGTCCGCAAGCGATCAGGAGGATTAGCCAGATAACGTAGCAACTCTAAACTTTGCCCACGCACAGACAGACGCTTGCCATCGCGTTTGACACCATCGCTATCCACGCGCAGTCCACGCTCACTCTCGACGTCAACTTTGCGTTCACTGGTCTCGACCTTCTCTGCAATCATCGCCATCGCTAGCAAGGTGTGGGCAAGGCGCGCGCACTCGAGCGGCTTGGCGATCAATCCAAGGTCAACATCAGCCGCGCGGCGCGCCGCGTGGAAGAAAATGCCGAGATGATACGGCAAATGCTCTTTGCCCACCGCACGCGCGGCGTGATGGCGAATGCGTTGGATGAAACTCACGGCTTGGCGCGCCGCTGGTGATTCGATGCCTTGAGTTTCGGGTTTGCCAAAGCGCACATCGTCCAAGAGATGTTCTTCGATCTCTTGCAATCGTCTCAATTCCTTTTCTTCAACCCAATCGAAGCGAATGACAGATTCAAGTGTGACGAAATCCCAGAACTGTGGCACATCGTTCGCATCACCGAAATCAGTCAACCACACACGACCATTGGCATCTACAAGAATACTCTCGCCCGTTAAAGTTCCCGGTGATTTGACCGTGCGCGCGCGAGATTCGTACACGTTGGCGTGTAACAATGCAACGATAGGTTCAGGATCGGGGACGAGTATCTTGAATTCGGGCAGGTAGCGCACTAGCACGTCCCAGCGCGCGCGAATCGCCTCTGGTGAAACCCGCTCGGTGGTCAAGCCGAGTCGTTCGCGGTACCAGA
>JAOACU010000208.1 GCA_026417715.1 Anaerolineae bacterium
TATTTGAACCGTGTGGTGGCAGAGCAAAAATTGGAAATCGCCGATTTGACGAATCAGGTCGCGCGCGTGCCGACTCTCGAAGCCGAATTGCAAGCCGCGCGCGAAACGTTGGCGCACCTCCCTGCGGAATCGGTCCAAGTCACCGATGCGACCGCGCGCGTGGCTCAACTGGAAGTCGAACTGCAAACCGCGCGCGAGACGCTCGCTCAACTCACTCAAGAACTGGCGCGCGCTCAAACAGACGCGGCACGCGCGACGGAACTGGAAGCAGAATTGCAAACCGCGCGCAGTACGCTCGCCTCGCTACCACCAGAATCTGTGGGAACATCAGACGCGGCACGCGTGGCAGAACTCGAAGCGGAACTCCAAGCCGAGCGCGCGACAGTTGCACAATTGGTGGACGAGTTGACGCGCGCGCAAGAGCGAATGGCGCAACTGGCTATACGCGCCGAGCCAAACCAAGCCGAAGTGGAGCACTGGCGCGCGCGTGTAGCGGAGCACGAAGAATACATTCGGGAGTTGACTCTACGTTTGGAGCAAGCGCGCCAACGCGGTGATCGTTTGGCGAGTGATTGGGAATACGAGAAAATTCGCGTTGCCGAGTTGACACAGCAATTGCACCAAGCCCAAATGCAAATCGCCGAGTTGGCGGCGTTGCGCGATCAAATCGCCCAAGACCAAACGCGCGTGGCAGAGTTGACGCAACAGTTGGAACAAGCGAATGTGCAGGTGGCGCGCGTGAAGGAACTGGAAACGCACATCGCTAAATTGCAGACGCGACTGGAACGCCAGAAGACGCAACTGGCGACCGCGCGCCGCCAAGCCGCGTCGGTCACGCGCACCAAAACGAGCGCGCAAAAAAGTCGCGCGCGCCTTGCCGAGTTGAAGAAACAACTTGCGCTTGCCAAACGACAGATCAAGATGATGCAGGTGCAATCACAAAAACGCGAAGCGATGATTGTGGACTTGACGACGCGCCTCTATCGTCTGCGCCAAGCGGAGATGGAAAAACTAGAGCGCATTGTGGGCATCGGACCCAAGTATGCGGCGCGCTTGCGCGCAGGCGGCATCACGACCATCACCGCGCTGGCGAGTGCGACGGTGGAGCAATTGCAAGAGATCATCCAACCGCGCCGCTGGCAAAAGCCCAAGTTCGATTTTTGGATCAAACAAGCGCAACAGTTGAGTCGCCAGAGAAAATCGCGCTAGAGAACAGAATGCCCGAAGAGTTTAGCAAAAACTTTTCGGGCATTGTGTTTTCTAGTCGCACATCATTTTATCTTCGCGTGACTCGTGTTACCCTAGTGAAAGGTAGGACAAGTTGTAACTACTCAGGTATGCCACAGGGAACACTGAGAACACAGAGAAAAACAAAAATTTCTCTGTGACCCCTGTGTGCTCTGTGGCGGAAATTCAGTATGGCTGAGTAGTTACCATTTCTCTGTGCCCCCTATGTGCTCTGTGGCAAAAATTCAGTACGGCTGAACAGTTTGTGAGAACAACAATGACTCTGGCTTTTAATTCACGTCGTTCGCCTGTCCTTGCGCGCGGTGGAATGGTTGCGTCTAGCCAACCACTGGCAACGCTGGCAGGCATCAAAATTCTATTGCAAGGTGGCAATGCCGCTGATGCCGCAGTTGCCACTGCCGCTGCACTCAACGTCACCGAGCCGACCTCAACGGGCTTGGGCGGCGATATGTTCGCGCTGTACTACGACGCGCGAACGAAACAAGTGACCGCGCTCAACGGTTCGGGACGCGCGCCCGCCGCGCTCACGCTTGATGTAATCCAGCGCGACGGTCTAGTCTCCGATCCCCAATCTCCAATCTCCAACCCCTTCCACGCGCACAACATCACCGTGCCTGGTGCCTGCGCGGGCTGGTGCGATTTGATCGCGCGGTATGGCACGATGCCGATGCGCGACATCCTTGCGCCGGCGATTGAACTCGCTGAACGCGGCTTTCCCGTCGCGCCGCTCACGGCATACTACTGGGCACGCGGGGTGGAACGCCAACTCCGTTACGCGCTCAACGGACACGAATTGACGATTGACGGACGCGCGCCGCGCGCCGGCGAAATCTTTCGCAATGCTGGTCTCGCGCGCACTTTGCGCACGATTGCCGAAGGAGGCAAAGAAGCATTTTATCGCGGCGAAATTGCGCGCGCAATCGTTGACGTGGTGCAACAAGCCGGTGGTGTGATGACACTCGACGATCTTGTCGCGCACGAGTCCACGTGGGATGAACCGATCAGCACAACCTATCGCGGTTATCGCGTCTGGGAATGTCCACCGAACGGTCAAGGACTTGCCGCGCTCATCGCGCTAAACATTTTGGAAGGATTCGATTTGCGCGAACACGCGCCAATGAGTGCGGCGCGCTGGCATTTGCTCATCGAAGCATTGCGCGTCGCGTTTGCCGATACGCGCTGGTACGTTGCCGATCCCAGGTTCGCGCCTGCACCACTCGACGGATTGCTATCGAAGAAATACGCTGCTGAACGACGCGCACTCATCAATACGGAACACGCAACACGCAATACAACTCACGGTTCACCCGTCGCTTCGTCCGACACGGTGTACTTTTGCGTTGTGGATGGCGCAGGTAATGCATGCTCGTTCATCAACTCGAATTATATGGGCTTTGGCACCGGCATTGTGCCAAAAGGATGGGGCTTTACGTTACAAAATCGCGGCAATAACTTTTCGCTTGACCCGCATCACCCCAACGCGCTCGCGCCGCGCAAGCGTCCGTGTCACACGATTATCCCAGGAATGATCACGCGCGAATCGGATGGATCGTTGTACGCGCCGTTCGGCGTGATGGGTGGTTTTATGCAACCGCAAGGTCACGTACAAGTCGTCGTCGCGATGATTGACGATGGACTCGACCCGCAGAGCGCGTTGGATCGCCCGCGCTTTTGCTTGACGACCGCGACGCCGGCGAGTCGCGTGGAAATCGAAGAAGGCGTACCGTTCGAGACGATGGCAACGCTCGCGCAAATGGGGCATGACCTTGTGCCAGTGAGTGGCTATGCGCGCGCGACGTTTGGGCGAGGACAAATCATTCGTCGCGATCCCGATGGGACGTTATGGGGAGGGAGTGACCCGCGCGCCGATGGCTGCGCGATGGGCATTTGAACGCCACTTGGCAATCGCCGCGCGATGTGTGGAGAACGCAAGTTGCTCTTCGGGAATTTCATCGGGCGCGAAAAAGCGCACATCGGCAGAGTCACTACCCGGACGTAACTCGCCTCCAACAATGTGCGCCGTGTAAACGACCAGCACGCCCGCCGTACCTTTCTCGCGATGAAAGTACGACCACACGCCCAGCAAATCGTCGGTGACGACGTGCAAGCCGGTTTCCTCCCAGCACTCGCGTTGTGCGGCTTGTTCGACCGTTTCGTCTATCTCCATAAATCCTGCGGGCAAGCACCACAAGCCCTTGCCGGGATTTTCACCACGCAAAACCAAAACGATTTTGCCATCCTCGCGCTGCGCAATCACGCCAGCGGCAATCGGTGGATTGAGATAGATGATATGTCCACACGCTGGACACACCGGACGCGCGTGCCCATCCTCCACAACGCGCGTGGTCAATGCGTGTCCGCACCGATGACAGAATCGGGGTTGCATCACACGACCTCGTTATTCGACGAAAGACCAAAGACGAAGGACAAAGTCAGGTTCGTGCTCTTCGTCACTTGTAGTATAATCTCAACGCATCAACTTGGCAAATGCAACAAGCCACACTACACACTGAACACCGAACACTAAACACTGAATACTGAACACTGAACACTTCCGATGAACAACCAGACCCGTGTTCCCAAATTTTTCGTTCGCGAGATACCCATCTACGGCGATGTGATACTCGCGCCGATGGACGGTTATTCCGATGCGCCGTTCCGCGCGCTCTGCGTCGAATTCGGCTCCGCGATGTCGTACACCGAATTCATCAGCGCAGAAAGTTTGCTCCATCCCGCTGTGCCCGATGCGATCACGCAACGCAAATTGCGATTCGATGCGCGCGAGCGGGTGCGCGTCGTCCAAATCTACGGGCACGACGAAGACAAGATCGTTCAGGCGGCACAAAAATTGCAAGACCAGCAAGCGCTGGACATACTCGATTTGAATATGGGTTGCTCGGTGCGCGACATTGCCGCGCGCGGCGCGGGCGCAGGGATGTTGCGCGAGCCAGCGAAAATCGCGCGTATCGTGGCGCGCTTGACGCGCGTGTTACGCGTACCCGTGACCGCCAAGATTCGGTTGGGCTGGGACGAACGGACGCGCAACTATTTGGAGATCGCGCGCATTTTGGAGGAAAACGGCGCGGCGTTGATCGCCGTGCACGCGCGTACCAAAGCGCAAGGATACGGTGGCGTGGCGGATTGGAGCGCGATTGCGGAAATCAAACAAGCGGTCAAAATTCCGGTGCTGGGCAACGGCGATGTGAAAACCGTTGCCGATATTGCGCGCATCAAATCGCAGACCGGTTGCGATGGCGTGATGATCGGGCGCGCGGCGATTGGCAACCCTTGGATTTTTGCGCGCCAAGAACGCGCGCGTATCGCGCCGCGCGAATGGCTGGCGGTAGTCAAACGTCATTTGGCAGAACACTTGGAATTTTACGGTGCGACGCGCGGTTTGATTCTGTTCCGCAAGCACGCGTATCGCTACGTGCAAGGCGAACCCGGTGCGGCGGCATTGCGCCACGCTTTGATGCTGTGCAACGACGTGCGCGAGTTTGAACGCTTGTTGGAGGAATTTGCTGTGGTGGTGATCAAAAAGTAATGCTGAGTGTGTCATTCTGAGGCGCGCTTTGTGCGCCGAAGAATCTCTCAAAGGACTTTGCGAGACGCTTCGCTGCGCTCAGCGTGACAGATTGCCTTACCAGCATTACTTTTGTAGCACTACCTTTGCTGTGACACTGCAACGCTTGTGGCTGGAAGATGGTAACCCCATGGCGACTGTTTCGTAACTACTCAGCCATACTGAATTTCCGCCACAGAGCACACAGGGGTCACAGAGAAATTTTTGTTTTCTCTGTGTTCTCTGTGTTCCCTGTGGCATACCTGAGTAGTTACACTGTTTCCGAGTGATGCAAGTGGTGTCTTCCTTTGCTTAACGTGAACGCTCTAGGAGAAAGAGGTTTCTAGACCTCACAGGTCTCGGAGACCTGTGAGGTCTGGACGAGCCATTTACCGTTTTCTGCCCATGAGCGAGTCTTTCGACAAGGCGAATAAATCTTGTGGTGAGCGAAGCGAATCCATCACACCAACAACTACCCGAAGCCGACCGTTCGGTGAGCTCACGGCGGAGTCTACGTCGGCTAATTTAGTCCTCGCAGAGTCTGCCCTGAGCCCGAAGGGCGGGCTTGGGGT
>JAOACU010000209.1 GCA_026417715.1 Anaerolineae bacterium
AGCCGACCTGCGTCGGCTGACAATAGCCCGCGAAGGCGGGCTTCGGGTCTTTGTCGCGGCGACTTCCAGTCGCCAACTCCGACTTTGCGCCAGCCCTAGCCCACAAGGGGAGAAGAAGAGTGGACAGACTTGACAAGGTGTGTTATAATTGTATTAGTAGTATTAGTACAATTCAGTTAGGGGCGTATGGACATCCGCATTGATTCTGACAGTGCAGTTCCAATCTATCTTCAAATCGTCAATAGTATCAAGCACCAAGTGGCGACGGGACGCTTGAAACCAGGGACGCAATTACCGACGGTGCGCGAACTTGCCACAACTCTGCGTATCAATCCGAATACCGTGGCGCGCGCGTACGAAATCCTCGATCAGGACAATGTGATCACCACGCAACAGGGACGCGGCACCTACGTGCGCGAACGTCCCGATGGCGCGCACTTGGCGCGAATGCGTCAAGAGCAATTGAAGGTGATGCTGGATAGTGTGATTACTCACGCCTTGAGTTTGGGGTATACCGTCGAAGAAATTCGCGACGCGTTCCAAGCACAGTTGGCGCGTTGGGCGAAACAGAAAAAAGCATAGGAGGTCAAAAATGGCAGACAAACAATCATCCCGACGAACCAAGACATTGGCAGAGATCAAACAAACCAATCCCATCTCGGTTACTCTCTTTGGGCTGATTCTACTGATCGGTGCAGGGGCAAGTGCACTCACAGGACAATTCGCCCGTGAAGAATTTCCGTTGTGGTTTGTCCTTTCGTTCTTACCAGCGTTTGTGGTGCTCTTTGCACTCAAGATTGCCAATCAATGGGAAAAGGCGATTGTGCTCCGCTTTGGCAAGTTCAATCGCGTGGCGGGACCAGGTTTGTTTTGGATCATCCCGATTATCGAAACGATTCCGACGTGGGTGGATCAACGCGTGATGGTCACGCCGTTCTCCGCGCAAAAGACGTTGACGCGCGATACGGTGCCGGTGGATGTGGACGCCGTCCTGTTCTGGGTCGTGTGGGACGCGCAAAAAGCCGCGCTGGAAGTGGAAAACTATCGCGTGGCTGTAGATTGGGCGGCGCAGACTGCGCTGCGCGATATCATCGGCAAGATGATGCTCGCGGACATTTTGGTCGGGCGGAGTGTGATTGACAAAGAGTTGCAACAAATCATTGACCAACGCACCACGCCTTGGGGCATCACGGTTCAATCGGTCGAGATTCGCGACATTGTCATTCCACAGGACTTGGAAGACGCGATGAGTCGGCAAGCGCAAGCCGAACGCGAACGTCAAGCGCGCGTGATTCTCGGTGAATCGGAAAAGCAAATCGCCGCGAGTTTCGCCGAAGCCGCGCGCGCCTATGCCGATAATCCCACTGCACTGCACTTGCGCGCGATGAATATGCTGTTTGAAGGTCTCAAGGAAAAGGGCGCGCTCATCATCGTACCGAGTAGCGCGGTGGATACGATGAACTTGGGTGGGTTGAGTGGTCTGACGGCACTCGGTATGCAAGCGTCCAACAAGTGAGGTGATCTATGTCCGCATCAATCCAATGGGAATATCGCGTGCAAAGTGTGGGCAAGTTTTGGGGTGCCAAAGACGAAGAAATCGAAACGCTGTTGAACGAATGGGGTGAAGAGGGCTGGGAAGTGGTCACTGTGTTTTCATCCTCTGGGAGCGGTAATGTGATGGCTGTTGCCAAGCGCCCGCTCACACTCGCGACGCGTCGGCGTCGTTCGATGCCGGGAATCGAAGAGATGAGATAGGAGAGGGAAGAAGATGTTGACGTTTGGTTTGTTGATGGGTGGAATTTTGTTCGTGGCAGGTATGGCTACGTACGTATTTGCGCCGCGCGTGGGACCCAATCCGATTTTTGGTGTGCGCGTGGGTTACTCGTACGCGAACCGTGAGGTGTGGGACCAGACGAATCGGTTGGGTGGAATACTGCTCGCACTGGTTGGCACAGGCGTTGCGTTGCTGGGCGCTGTATTGCAAACACTTGGCATCGCGCCGCGTGTGGGAATGGGCATTCTCACTGCGGCAATGATGTTGGCGTTGTTGGGGATGACCGTGTGGCTGTTTGTCTACGCGCGGCGTTTGGCGCGCGATACGCCCATCGTGCGTGAGGTCAAGCCCGTTGAATTTCGATGGGCGTATCTGATGCCAGTGCTCGTGACGTTCGCGCTGCTCGTCGCGCTCGCGGCGTACTGGTATCCACAACTACCGGCGGATCGGTTGGCAACGCATTTCGATTGGGCAGAACGACCGAATGGCTGGCAAACGCGCGATGAATTCTTCTTGACCTTTTTGGGGCTTGCCGCGTTCTTTGTCGTGTTCGATGTCGTCATCGTATTTATCGCGACGCGCGAACCGCTGATTGCGTTTGGACGTTGGGGCGCGCGCTGGCGACTTGACCCCGAACGCGGCTTGCTCTACACTGGACTCGCACTCGCACTGATGAATCTGATCTTCGTCGCCGTATTGTGGGATGTGGCGTGGTTCAACACGCGCGGCGCGCACGCGTTTCCATTATCGTTGTTGTTCTGGATCGTCTTTCCGCTCGTTGCCGTTATCGTTGGGATGTTCTTTGTGCTGGCGCGGCGTGAAAAGTGACTATGCCCAAAAACAAGCGCTCGGGTGGAAAAAAGGTTTCTACAAGATGTTGAGTTTGTTTGGAAATCCGCCTCAACGAATACTGAACGAATAAACGAATCCGCGCGACGCTCATTTGTTTATTCGTATTCGTTACCCATTCGTTGAGGCGATGTCTAATTAGGAGAAACAAAGGAATGCAAACCACCCTAACCCCCACCCAACCCAGTGAGCGCATTCAGGTCATTGATGTCCTCCGCGGCTTTGCCTTGTTGGGCATTCTCTTGGTGAATATGGACTTGTTTGCGCGTCCAGGATTCACCATCATGTTGCCGCTGGAGGCAACGGCAAGTGGAATCGAGCGCGTCGCGCATTGGTTGGTTCGCTTTTTGGCGGAGGGCAAGTTCTACTCGCTCTTTTCGTTTTTGTTCGGTTTGGGCTTTGCGATGCAAATGATTCGCGGCGAGGAACGCGGCGCACCAGTGGGCTGGACGTACGTGCGACGCTTGCTCGTGCTACTCGCGATTGGGTTGATTCACGCGTACCTGATTTGGACGGGTGACATTTTGACGCTGTACGCCTTGCTCGGTTTCGTCCTACTGTTGTTCCGTCGTGCCAAGCCCAGAACCTTGATTATCTGGGCAGTCATCTTGATTCTGTTGCCTGTGCTGTTTATGGGCTTGAGTACGTTTGCCATCGAGTTGGGGCGCCAAGCCAGCCCGCAAGCCGCCGAGATCAATCGCACGTTCGAGCAACAACGCGCCCAGTATCTCGCCGACATCGAACGGGCGTATCGCGTGTACTCACAGGGCAATTTTATCGAAATCACGCAACAGCGCGCGTACGAAATTGTATCGTTCTCCTTGATCAGTAGTATCTTTCTGTCTCCTAGTGTCTTGGCGATGTTCTTGGTGGGTTTATACTTTGGACGCCAGCGCATCTTTCAAAATCTCGAAGCGCATATCGTTGGGTTTCGCCGATTGATGTGGTGGGGCTTGGGGATAGGCGTAATCGGCAATTTGATTTATGCCACACTGATCCCTTCGCTCGCGCGCGGCGAACCTTCGATGCCTTTGGTGATTGCTACGCTGGGACAAGCCATTGGCGCACCGATGTTATGCCTCTTTTACGTCGCGGCGCTTGTCCTGTTGTATCGTTCGCCGATGTGGCAAAAACGTTTAGACTGGCTAGCACCCACCGGTCGCTTGGCGTTGACCAACTATTTGGGACAATCTATCATCTGCACGTTGATTTTCTACGGCTATGGCTTGGGATGGTTTGGACGCGTGGATCGCGCGACGGGCGTTGGGTTGGCAATCGTGATTTACGTGTTCCAGGTTCTGCTAAGCGCGTGGTGGGTCAAACGATTCCGTTACGGACCCGCCGAGTGGTTGTGGCGTTCGTTGACGTATCTCAAACCGCAACCATTTCGAGTGTAGAGGTTTCATCAGGACTGACCAAATAAGGACGAATGATGGACACGAGCGTTGTCCTTCATTCGTCCTTTGTCATTACGGCTGGTAAAGTCTATTAGCCGACGGGTACCTCTTGAGGTGAGCAAATTCAGTACTGCAACAACACCCCAAGCCGGCTCTTCGGGGCAGGCTAAATCAGCCGCCGCAGGGCGACGTTGGGGTGACTCTGAGCGCTGAATTCGACTTTGGGTAGTGCTACAAATTGACAAGATAAGAATTAGAAGTATAATATTTATGGATAATGATTATCTATAGATTATCTTTCGCCGATAGAATGTATGGACACTCAAGCCCGCTTTCAAGAATTGCAAGCCAAACTCAAAGCCGCTGGCTATCGCGCAACCCCACAGCGCATTGCGTTGCTCAAGATTCTTGCCGCCAGCACGGGACATCCCAGCGCTATGCAAATCTACGAGCAGTTGCGGCGACACTTTCCCACTACCACATTGGCAACAGTGTACAAGACGCTAACGCTACTCAAAGAAATGGGCGAGGTGCTGGAACTTGAATTTAGCGGCGCTGAGAACCGCTACGACGGCAACAAACCACACCCGCATCTGCACCTTGTCTGTGTTGAATGCCAGCGGATCATTGACCCAGAGATTGCTCCCCTCACTCACGTGAGCGCTCAAGTGGCAAAAACTACGGGCTATCAAATCGTTGGACAGCGGTTTGAACTGTACGGTATTTGTCCGGAATGTCAGACCGTTCAGAAAAAACATTCGAAAGGCACCCACCGCAAGCACAGTGGGTAATCGCCAATACTGAATCAACAAATTCACAAAGAAAAGGAGTCAACCTTATGAGCGAGGAAACCAAGCGCCCAGCGCACCAGCATACGGCTGGTGGTGGCACAACGAACCAAGACTGGTGGCCCCACCGATTGCGACTTGAAATTTTGCATCAACATTCGGACAAGTCCAATCCAATGGGCAAAGACTTTAACTACGCGGAAGAGTTCAAAACTCTTGATCTCGCGGCGGTGAAGCGAGACCTCGCGGAATTGATGACCAATTCGCAGGATTGGTGGCCCGCCGACTGGGGTCACTATGGCGGCTTGATGATCCGCATGGCGTGGCACAGCGCAGGAACTTACAGGATCGGCGATGGGCGTGGCGGAGCCTGTTCCGGAACTTTACGTTTTGCGCCACTCGGCAGTTGGCCCGATAACGCAAACCTTGATAAAGCAAGACGTCTACTTTGGCCGATTAAACAAAAATACGGACGTAAAATCTCATGGGCGGATCTTATGATCTTCGCCGGAAACTGCGCACTTGAATCGATGGGCTTTAAGACTTTCGGATTCGCCGGCGGACGCG
>JAOACU010000210.1 GCA_026417715.1 Anaerolineae bacterium
ACCACAGACCGCTGATGGCTGACCGCTGACCGCTGATCGCTGACCGCTGACGGCTGACCGCTGATCGCTGATCGCTGACCGCCGATCGCTGAAATCTGCAATCCGAAAAACACGCATCCAATCGCCAACGCCTCGAAAAAATAATTCTCCCACGCGCCCACGCGTCCTGCCATCACTAACGCGGCGAACGCGGTGACCGCGTACCACTCTAACACGCCGATTCGTCGCGCGCGCACGCGCGCCAGCCAACTCCACAATGCAAGCGCGAGGAGAATCGGAAAAGTGGTGACAAAGTTTCGGGTGAGCGCGAATAATTGCTCGGGCAAAAATACGGTCGCGTTCGATTCGATGATGCCAAACGAAAATCCCCCGCGCGTCATCACATCGAGCGCAACATAGATGGCACTTCCCAGCGCGCCTAGTGTGAACGCGAACATCAACGCGCGTCGCCAATCACGCATCCACAGCGCAAGAAACGCGGCGAGCGGCGCGGCAAAGAGCGAATGTTTGGTGTAAAGTGCCAGCAAGAACAACGCAGTAAGCAATACGCAGTAAGCAGTAGGCAAGTGGCAGGAGGCAGTCGGCGGCTTGTCCTGAACGTAAGCGAAGGATCGTCGGTCGTAGCGCCATAGCGCGTACACTCCGCTAAACGCGAATGCTACTCCAATCAAGTCCACGCGAAAGAGCGGAATCCAATGGTAGATGTACGGCGAACCCAGAAAAAAGAGCGCGGCAAGCGCGCCCGCGCGCGCGTCGCGCGTTTCAATATGCACGATGCGAAAGATGAGCGCGGCAACGATGAACGCGGACACGAAATTCAACCAGCGTCCACCAAGATAACCTTCGCCGAAAATCGGCATCAGCGCGGCGGCAAGCGCAAGTGCAACTGGCGGATAGTTGCTCGACGCATACGGCGCGTCCTCCAAGCCCTTGTAAATCGGCTGACCGTGCGCGAGTTGACGCGCGAACCACAACACGATACCTTCGCCGTAATCGAGTTGGTACGGATACGTCAAGCCGACAACGCCAAGCCATACAGTTAGAGCGAGGTATGCCAGCAAGCCAAGCCAAAGCGCGAGCCAAAACAATCGTGTGAGTGAATTCATTCTTCATCAAAAACGACGAAAGACCAAAGACGAAGGACGAATGTCATCTTTCGTCTTTCGTCCTTCGTCATTCGTCATCAGGTGGCATGCCGCGCGCGCGACGCACGCGTTCTTCGAGATAGTACGTGTAATTGCCCAGATACTCGGTGAGCGCGCCGTCATTTAACTCGACGAGGCGATTCACAACGTTGTCGAGAAAATAGCGATCGTGTGAAACGACGAGCACAGTGCCGTCGTACTCTTCGAGCGCGGCTTCGAACACTTCGGACGATGGAATATCGAGGTTGTTGGTCGGTTCATCGAGTAACAAAAAGTTGGCACCGCGCAACATCAGTTTGGCGATTTGCACGCGCGCCTTTTCGCCACCCGAAAGTTCACGAATCTTTTTGCGCGCGTCGTCTGGCGTGAAAAGAAATCGCCCGAGCAAGCCGTACAGTTCACGATTCGTCATCGGCTTGGCGCGATGCAACTCATCGGCGAGCGTAGCATTCTCATCGAGCGTTTGATGCTCTTGCGCGTAATACGCCATCGTCGTGCTCGGTCCGACGATGATTTCACCGCGCTCGAATTTTTCCAATCCCAGAACGCAACGCAACAAGACCGATTTGCCCGCGCCGTTCGGTCCAATCAATCCGACACGTTCGCGATGCCAGACCATCAAATTCAGGTTGCGCAAGACCACATTGCCATCAAACGACTTGGTCAGTCCGCGAATCTCCAACACCTTGTTGCTACCACGTTGACTTGACGCGAGCGTGACACCAATCGTCTTGCGTTGTAGGCGCGGCTTGTCTATCATCTGCATCTTTTCGAGCCGCTTTTGCATCGAACGCGCACGGCGCACAAATTTTTCGTTCTGTCCCGCGTTCCAGCCCATCAGGCGACGAATCGAAAATTCGAGACGCGCGATTTCACGTTGCTGAATTTCGTACTGCTGTTGTTGCTTGAGTAAACGCTGTTTCTTTTCAAAGGCGTACTCGGAATAGTTGCCCACATAGCGCGTCAGTTTGCCGTCTTCCAATTCGACGATTTCCTCCGCCACCAGATCGAGCAAATAGCGATCGTGCGAAACGATGACGACCGCGCCGGGATAATCGGCGATGAGTTGTTCGAGGAATGCTTTGCCGTTCAAATCGAGATGGTTATCCGGTTCATCGAGCAACAACAATTCGGGTTGTTCGATCAACAGTTTGGCAAGTCCCACGAGTTTCTTTTGTCCACCACTCAGCGCAGACATTGGCAGATGAAAATCGGCGTCGGCAAAACCCAAGCCGCGCAAGGTCGCGCGCACACGATTGTCGAAATTCAGACCACCCTTTTCCTCAAACTCGGCGACGACGCGCGCGTGCTGATCGAGGACGCGTTGCAGTTTGCGCGCGTCGTTGTACACGGCGGGGTCGCCCATCTGCGCGGTGAGTCGTTCCATCTCACGTTCAAGTGCCGCGAGTGTTGGCGAAGCGTCGCGCGCTTCTTCGAGCACAGTGCGCGTCCAATCGAATTGCGGTTCTTGAGGCAAATAGCCCACGCGCACACCGCGCGCGATGAACACATTGCCGCGTTGGGGTTCCTCCACGCGTGCAAGCAGTTTCAGCAGCGATGACTTGCCTGCCCCGTTCGGTCCCACCAAACCGATGCGCGCATCGTGGTTGATCTCCCACGCGAGTTTCTCGAAGATGAGTTGTCCGCCAAAATATTGCGTGACGTTATCGAGGCGTGCAATCGTACCGATGACCATAGACGTTTGTCGAAAGACGAAGGACGAATCTGGCTTCGTCCTTCGTCCACATTTTAACCCAACTTTGGCAAACCACCAAACAAATCCGTAGGGCTTTGTCAAAATCGCGTTACCATGTCATTCTGAGCGACCGAAGGGAGCGAAGAATCTCTCAAACCACTTTGCGAGACGCTTCGCTGCGCTCAGCGTGACAAATCGAACCACTCCCGAGGTTAACTTTGACAAACCCCTACACATTCGTGCTACCCTCTTGTCCTGAGCGCGCGCGTGTGCTATAATGCTGCCAACTACAACGAAGGAGGATGGAATGCCAATCAAAATTTCTACCAAAGAGTACAAACGCGTGGATTTGGTCTCGGTGAGCGGGCGCGTGGATTCGAGTACGGCGCCACAACTGGAAAAAGCATTGCAAAAAATTATTGACGGCGGACGTTATCGGATTGTCGTAGATTTGTCTGAGACCGACTTTGTGAGTAGCGCGGGTATACGCGTGTTACTCTCCGCGCTCAAACAAGTCCGCCGCTTTAATCGTGGGGATTTGCGACTGGCGGGGATGTCGAGCAAAGTGAAAAAGGCGTTCGACCTCGCTGGACTCTTGGAACTCTTTCAAGTGTTCGAGAACAGCGTGGATGCTGTTGGCAGTTTCTAAAACCGAGTTCAATGTTCGGAGGTTCGAGGTTCAATGTTCTCTACATTGACCTCGAATTTTTTGCGCGCGGCAATTTCTTCTTCCAATTCTTCGATGCGCACGAGGAGAGACATCGGCACAGAGTGACGTGGGAGTTGTCGTTTCAGTTGTTCGAGTTCACGCTCTAGTGTGGTCAAGTCGCGTGGTTCAGACATAGTGAATGTGAGAAAAGACGAGCGCGTTCAAGAGACGCGCTCGTCTTGTTGTGGGTTGGGTTCGCGATTCAAGATTTCAAGCAGATGCGCGTGCACTTGGGGTGGCACAGTGACCTGCGCGTGACGATACAACGCGAGCATCGTTTGCACAGTATCGGCAACCGTGTGACAGTAGGGACATTCGGCAAGATGTTGTTCGATTTTGGTGCAGAGTGTGTCATCAAGTTCGCCATCGAGAAATGCGGACAGTTGCGCGATCAATTCGCGACACGTGTCTGGAATCGTGAATGTCATCACGCGTTTAGATGCACACGCGCGCCCAAAGGTTTCAGCGGTAGGGATCAAAAAATGGAGAGTGTCATTCTGAGGCGCGCTTTACGCGGTGCTGAGCAAAGCCGAAGCAAGAATCTCTCAGAGCACTTTGCGAGACGCTTCGCTGCGCTCAGCGTGACAGAACGCCTTACCAGCATTAACTTCTGTAGCACTATCGGTTTCGGCGTCACGGCAGCCGATTGAACCACCACATCGAGAGTGTGCCTGCCATCAGCATCAGTACCGTCGCGGCGGCAGTGAAGAGCGCGGTCAATTCAGTGCGTTCGGTCTTGAAGGTGAGTCGCATACTCAAACCTTCATACACACTCTTCAGGTCATCAGCGTTTTCGGCACGGAAATAACGTCCGTTGGTACGTTCCGCAATCTTTTGCAACGTCGGTTCGTCTATGCGCACACGTATATTTCGCCCGCCCGCATTGATGATGACACCTTCAGGTGTCCCCAAGCCAACAGTGAAAATGCGTACGCCACGATCCTCCGCATGATGCACAACTTCGAGCGGTGGTGGTCCCACGTTACTTTCACCATCGCTCAACAGGATGACGACGGCAGGCGCGTACTCGCCGCGCGGGAGTGGTGTGGGTGTGGGTGTTGGAGTGGGTAGAATCAAAGATTCCATACGTTCATCGCGTCTGGGCGCACCCAGCGCAAGTTGTGGTGGCGTGTCCACCAATGCATCGAGGGACATCAGAATCCCGCGACCAATCGCTGTGCCGCGTTGTGGTTGCAGGCGTGCAATCGCGCTAAGCACTGCCTCGCGATCGTTGGTTGGAAGTTGAACGATGGCGGCGGTATCGCTAAACGCGACAACACCGATGCGCACATTCGGCGGTTGTTTTTCGACGAATGCGCGCGCCGCAACCTTGGCGGCTTCCAACCGATTCGGTTTCACGTCCTCCGCGCGCATACTGCCCGATACGTCGAACGTGAGAATGATGGTGCCTTGTTGCGTGGGCAAGACCATTATCGCATTCGGACGTGCCAGCGCGAGGATCATCACTATCAAGCCAAGTAGGAAAATGGCGGGCGGAAGGTGACGCCGCCAACCTGGACCGCGTCCCAACGCTTCTTTGAGAAGCGAGATGCTTGCGTAACGTAACGCATATTTTTGCCGCCGCCGTTGCGCCAGAATGTACGCCGCGATGAGTGCGGGTACGGCAAGCAACAGCCACAGCATTTCAAGCCATTGGAATTCCATAGTCACTCCCAAACAGTGAGACAGTAGGTCAGTGAGACAGTCGAACAGTAGGACAGTGGGACAGTGAACATTCTGAACACTGCATACTGAACACTGAATAC
>JAOACU010000020.1 GCA_026417715.1 Anaerolineae bacterium
TACGTTGTCTTGCGCGGAATGGCGTTTTTGGGCGATGCGCTTGCGCACGCGATTTTGCCGGGTGTGGCGATTGCCTACCTGCTCAAAGGCGATGTGCTGATTGGCGCACTGATCGCGGCGATTCTCGTCGCGCTGGCGATTGGATTCTTGTCGCGCGAAGGAACACTCAAGGAGGACACGGCGATTGGCATCCTGTTCGCCGGCGCACTCGCGCTCGGTGTCGCGCTCATCAGTACTATCCACACATACGCGCTCGACTTGACGCACATCTTGTTTGGGAATGTGCTGAGCGTTAGTGTGAACGATTTATATCTGACAGCGGCGTTGAGTGTGATCGTACTAACAACGATTGTTTTGCTCTACAAAGAATTTCTCGTCATCTCGTTCGATCCTGTTCTCGCGGCAACGTTGCGTCTGCCTGCTGAACTGCTCCGCAATCTGTTGTTGATTTTGCTTGCGCTCACCATCGTCGTCTCGTTGCAAACCGTCGGTATTGCGCTCGTTGCGGCGATGCTCGTCACGCCGGGCGCGACGGCATACTTGATCGCGCGGCGCCTGCCGACGATGATGCTCATCGCCGCGCTCATCGGCGCGTTTTCGAGTGTCGCCGGGTTGTATGCAAGTTTCTACATCAACGTTGCATCGGGTTCGGCAGTAGTGTTGATTGCGACGGCGATTTTTCTCAGCGTGTTCTTGTTCGCGCCGCCGCGCGGCTGGATTTGGCGAATGCGACGCGCGCGAAAAGGAGGTGATTGAACTTGCCGACAAAGAAATGAGCGCAGAGCCGTCACCTCTGCGCTCACGCAAGAGTAACAAGCCATCGGATCGGATGCTTGCGTCTCTTGCTCTCTGATTATAACACAGAGAGCGAGACGCAAGCAAATCTCAATTTTAGGAGGTTCACTTGTGTTTCGCTCGCTTGCATACCTCATCGCGCTCGCGGTTTTTATCAGCGTGACTGCGTGCGCGCCAACTTCAACGCCAACCAACGTGCCCCAAGTGTTAGCCGTCGAATCGTTCCTCGCCGACATCGCGCAAAACGTTGCGGGCAATCGTCTCAAGGTGGACACGCTCATTCCGCTCGGAACTGATCCGCACGGGTTCGAGCCAACACCTGCCGATGTGCGGCGCGTGGCGGATAGCCAAGTGCTCATCGTCAACGGCGCGGGCTTGGAAGAGTTTCTCGAAAAATTACTCGCCAACGCTGGTGGAAAACGACTCGTCATCGAAGCGGCGGCGGGACTGAAGAGTCGCGAAACCCAACCTGGCGAAAAAGTCGAAACACGTGCCGAGCATCATCACGAAGGCGATCCGCATTTCTGGCTCGACCCGAATAACGTCATCAAGTACGTCGAAAACATTCGTGACGGTTTGAGCCAAGCCGATCCTGCTGGCGCGGCAACTTATAGAGCGAATGCCGACGCGTACATTGCGCAACTCAAACAACTCGATGCGTGGATCGTTGAGCAAGTCAAAATGATTCCGCCTGAACGGCGCTTGCTGGTGACCAATCACGTCAGTTTCGGCTACTTTGCGGATCGCTATGGTTTCAAGATTATCGGCACGATTCTGCCGAGTGCCAGCACGGGTACCGCGCCGTCGGCGCAACAACTTGCCGCGCTCGTCAATCAAATCAAAACGCACAAAGCCAAAGCGATCTTTCTCGAAACAGGCACCAATCCCCAACTTGCCAAACAAATCGCGCAAGAGACAGGCATCCAAGTCATCGTTGGATTGCACACGCATTCGCTCACCGATGCGAAAGGAAGCGCGCCGACGTATATCGAGATGATCAAATCGAACGTGAAAACAATCGTGGACGCGCTCAAGTAATGAAGTGCAAAGGACTTGCACTCTCGCTGTTTTGTGTGGTACAATCGCGTCAACACAAATTGTACGGAGGTGAACGAATGTGTGCGATCTGCGCGGCGTTGCCTACAGTTGCCGCACTAGGAATTGCGGCGGAAGGGGAACAACGCCGCCGACAACAAGAAGCACAAGCGCGCAGTGCAATCTATACGGCGCGCCTCCAACCACGTTCGATTCGCATACTGACCGCGCTGGCAATGCTGATACTGTTTTTGATTGCTGCGATCTATCATACGCACCAATCAAATAGCGCGTAAATAAACATAGGACAAATTGCCAACTTGTCCTATGTTTTATACCCCATTTACCATCGCGAGGTGTGCCGTGACAACATTCCAAAGTAAAATCTACTTTTTGCTCAATCAACACTTGCGTTTTTGCAAGGCAGTCCAAGAAGCATGTGAGCAAGGGCATGCATCTCCTTGCAAGTCAGAACGCGAATGTGAATTCGGGCAACTATTCTACAGCGAAATCTGGTCCCGTCTTGACCAATATCCAGCACCCATCTGCCAAGAACTGGTCAAGATTGAACAGTTACATAAGGATTTTCATCGGTACGCTTGCCAGGCATCTACCGACTGTTGTCAAGAAGACATCAGAGCAATGTTATCAGCGAGTGAGTTGTTAGTGGTGGCTCTTACGCGTCTTGATCGAATGATTACCGAAGGGGGAATGATCAAAAAGTAATGCTGAGAGTGTCATTCTGAGGCGCGCTTTATGTGCCGAAGAATCTCTCAAATGACTTCGAAACGCTTTGCTGCGCTCAGCGTGAAAGTGCATTACGAGCATTACTTTTGTAGCACTACCCGCTTACGTATCGTTGAGTTGAAGCGAGAGTTGGATCGGCTAGTGGCGCAACTGAAACCCAGCCGTGTCGCCGACTGACCATTTTTCACTGATAATTATCGTGAGTCAATTCATAGATTTGACAATCCACGCCCAATCGCATATACTCGGAGTACATTCACACAGGGGGCCGTAGCTCAGCTGGGAGAGCGCTTCAATCGCACTGAAGAGGTAGAGGGTTCGAGTCCCTTCGGCTCCACTAGAAAATTGCAGATTGAAGATTGCAGATTTTGGATTGTTCAATCTGAAATCTGCAATCGAAAATCTAAAATTCTCTTGGGGCTGTAGCTCAATTGGGAGAGCGCTTCAATGGCATTGAAGAGGTAGTGGGTTCGAATCCCATCAGCTCCACTAGTGATTTCAGATTGCAGATTGTAGATTTTGGATTGCTCAATCTGCAATCTCAAATCTGAAATGGCGTTGAACGGGAGTAGTAGGTCATCCGCACAGCGAGTTGGGAAAGAAAGGGTGTAAGCCCAACATCGGTGCCCTCGCGGAGCGCCTCACAAGACCGAACTCGCCCGGGAGCCGCGATGGTGAACACACTAGCCATCGCCGTGTGACGCGCGTTACGCGTTCGAGTGAGTGCAATAGTTAGATAGTGCGATAGTTGGATAGTGCAATAGTGCGATAGTCAAGCGAGTCGCGCCTAACTATCTAACTATCCAACTAACAAACTATCTAACTAACAAACTATTGCACTAACTAGGGTGGTACCGCGGAGTTGACCTTCGTCCCTGGGACGGAGGTTTTTTGTTTTAGTGCGTATTACGTATTGCGTATCACGTATCACGCCTCACGCACTACGCACTACGCACTACGCATTACGCATTACGCAATACATAAAGGAGTGATAGATATGGTTAGTAAAACGAGCAACAGAAAAGTGAGCAAGGCAAAAGTGGTCAACAAAAAAGTGACGAAGGCAAAGGTCACGAGAAAAGTGAGTGGCGCAAAGCGAATCGCATCAAAACAGACTACGTCGCGCACCACGCCTTCGCCAATCACCGAATCACCCATTCACCCAATCACCCAATCGCCAACTCACCCAATCACCCAACCTGCGGGACCATTCTCCACATCGGAAAAATACATTCCGCAGGAGTTTGAAGCCAAGTGGTATGCCAAGTGGCAAGCGGACGAGTTGTACAAAACCGCGCCTGCCGATGAACGCCCCAAGATGTACATCCTCGACTTTTATCCATACCCGTCGGGTGATGGTTTGAGCGTGGGGCATTGTCGCAACTATGTGCCTACTGACGCGCTCAGTCGTTACTATCGGATGAAGGGTTACAACGTCTTGCATCCGATGGGTTGGGACGCATTCGGTTTGCCGGCGGAGAACGCGGCAATCAAAATGAAAACAAACCCGGCGAAACTGATCGCACAGTACGCCGCCAACTATAAACGCCAATTCGGGTTGATTGGCATCTCGTACGATTGGAGTCGCGAAATCAATTCGTCCGATCCGTCGTACTATCGCTGGACGCAGTGGATTTTCCTGCAACTGTACAAATCGTGGTACGATCCGCGCGTCAATCGCGCGCGACCGATTGCGGACTTGGAAGCCGAACTAGCCAAGCAAGGCACGCGCGATCTACCCGACGCGCCACCACTCACCGCTGAAGAATGGAACGCGATGGACATCAAGGCGCGACGCGCGTACCTCTCGAATTTTCGTTTGGCGTATCGTAAACCCGCGTGGGTGAACTGGTGTCCCGATTGTAAAACCGTCATCGCCAACGAAGAAGTCAAAGAAGGCAGATGCTGGCGCAGTGGCACACTCGTCGAGAAACGTTTACTGAACCAGTGGTTCTTCCGCATCACCGCGTACGCCGACCGCTTGCTCGCCGATTTGGATTTGATTGACTGGCCCGAACACATCAAGTTGATGCAACGGAACTGGATCGGGCGAAGTGAAGGTGCCGAAGTGCAGTTTTCAGTATTCAGTGATCAGTATTCAGTCTCCACTGACTCACTGAACACTGATTCACTGAATACTGACTTACCGAACACTGACCCACTGAATACTGAACACTCGATTACCGTCTTCACCACGCGCCCTGACACCCTCTGGGGTGCAACGTTTATGGTTCTCGCGCCCGAACATCCGCTTGTCGAGAAACTGACCACACCCGAACACAAAGCCGAGGTGGAAGCGTACGTCAAAGAAACGATGCGCAAAACCGAAGCGGATCGTACAGCGGTCGAGAAGGAAAAGACCGGCGTGTTCATCGGCGCGTATGCTATCAACCCAGTCAACAACGAACGCATCCCGATTTGGATTGCGGATTACGTGTTGATGGGCTATGGCACGGGTGCGATTATGGCAGTGCCCGCGCACGACGAACGCGACTTTGCGTTCGCGTTAAAGTACGGCTTGCCGATTCTGCCGGTGATCGAACGCACCGATGGGTTGGCAAAATCGTTCGCGCTCGGCGGCACGATGCGCGACGGCTTTGCCGATGCATTGCGCGCGGAGAACATTCCATTCGAGGAAAAGCAAGGATCGCTCTACATCACGATTCCACCTGCCAAGATGGATCGCTACATCGAACTGGCGCAAGAGTTTGTGCTGCCGGGCAAGTGGAACGAAATCGTCGGCGCGCGCTGGCTGTTCATCTTTGGCAAAGGCGACATTGAAACATTCGGCGGCATCGAAAGTGAAAAGCGCATCTTGGCGCGTTGCCACGCGCTCGAACCGAATGTGCGTGACAAGCGAACCGTGATGGAGATGCTGTACGCCGTCGAGTTTTATCGCGACGCGCTCTTCCACGCCGAGTATGGCACGATGATCAACTCGAATCAATTCACCGGCACGCCCGGCGACGTAGCGGTGAAACGCGTGACCGAGTGGTTGGAACAAATCGGCAAGGGCAAAGCGCGCGTCAACTATAAACTGCGCGATTGGGGCATCAGTCGTCAACGTTACTGGGGTGCACCGATTCCCATCATTCACACCGAGCAAGGCGAAGTGCCGGTGGACGAAAAAGATTTGCCGGTGAAATTACCCGATGTGGAATCGTACGAGCCGACAGCAACCGGCGAATCGCCGCTGGCAACGATTCCCAAGTTCGTCAACGTCACCTTGCCCGATGGTACGCCCGGTCGTCGCGAGACCGACACGATGGGCACGTTCGCGTGTTCGTCGTGGTACTTTTTGCGCTTCGTGGACCCGCACAACGATCGCGCGCCGTTCGATCGCAAACAGGTGGACTATTGGTTGCCGGTGGATTGGTATGTCGGTGGTGCGGAACACGCGGTAATGCACTTGCTCTACGCGCGCTTTTGGACGAAGGTGCTGTACGACTTGGGACATCTCTCGTTCGTCGAGCCGTTTCAACGCTTGCGCAATCAGGGACTCATTCTGGCATCTGATGGTGAAAAAATGTCCAAGAGCAAAGGCAACGTCGTCACGCCTGACGAAGTGGTCGCCGAGTACGGTGGCGATGCGTTGCGCGCGTACGAAATGTTCATCAGCGACTTTGAACAAGCGACACCCTGGAGCACGCAAGGATTGAGCGGTACGTATCGCTGGTTGCGACGGGTATGGGAAATTTTGCTCGCACCATTGCCGCAGACACCTGCCGATGCCAACACCGAATCGGCGGATCGTGAATTGCGGCGCAAGATGCACAAGACGATCAAAAAAGTCTCGTCCGATTTGGAAAACTTTCGCTTCAACACAGTAATTTCAGCGTTGATGGAATTCACCAACGCGCTCTACGATGCGCAGACCCAAGCGGTGAGTGCCGCCGCGTTCGACGAGGCGCGCGATGCGTTGTTGATTCTGCTGGCGCCGGTCGCGCCGTTTATGGCAGAAGAAATCTGGGCGCGCAAGGGTCGTCCATACTCGATCCACCAACAAAAGTGGTTGGAGTACGATGAGCAACTCGCGGCGGATGAAGTCATCGTCCTGCCGATTCAGGTGAACGGCAAAGTGCGTGATCGCTTGCAAGTGCCAGTCGGTATCAGTGAGGCAGAGATCAAAGACGCCGCGCTCAAATCGCCGCAGGTGCAAAAGCATCTCGGCGGCAAAGCACCATCCAAAGTGATTTACGTGCCCGGCAGATTGGTGAGCATCGTGGCGTAAAAATACACGCCCCGAAGGAACATATCCTTCGGGGCGTGTATTTTTTTACGGCATCGTCGTCAGTTGATACCAGATGCGATAGTTGACGTGTCGTTTCATCGGCATCAGCATTCCAGTGGCTTTGTCACTTGGGTATTGGTCTGACACCATCACACCGTACGCATCACCGTACATATACAACGCGTAATTGCACTGACACACATCGTCCGCTGATTTTTGTGGGTCATCGGGCATATCACCGCTGTTTTCGCCCCACCACTTGACTTTGGCTTCGGTACGCTTGCCGTTTTCATCGCGCAACATCACATAAATCGAGTGGCTGTTGCCAGATTCGGCGACATCTTCAAACACGACTTTGGTGATGCGCCAGAATTTCTGTCCGCTGGCAACTGTAGCAGGGATGATCTTGAAATTGTTGACGTGTGGCAAATCTTTGCCGCTTCCCCGTACTAGGCGCGGGTCAACTTCGGGTGGTGGTAACGTTGGCTTGGGTGCGGCAGCGGGCGCAGCAACAGCAGGCGCCGGCGTTCGCGTCGGTATGATGCGCACGACGGTGGGGCGCGGTGTGAACGTCGGTGCAGGCGTGCGCGTCGGTACTGGCGTGTTCGTCGGAACGACGAATGCCACTTTGGCGGGTCCCGCGCTGTTTCCGCGCGTCGTGAACGATTCCTTTTGGATTTCCTCCGCGCTTGCCGAATTCGCCAACTGCAACCCAGCCACAGCCGATGTAACCGCGTTGACCGTAGTGAATGGACCCACTACAATCAAGAACCAAAACATCAATGCGATTAGGGTCACCGCGCGTAGTTTGCCAGCCAGCGACAAGCCACTCACGAGTATTCCCAGTTCCGTCCAAAAACTTGGGCTGGCAGCGCGCGCAGTGGTGCGACGTGCCACGCGCGGTGGCGTGTGCATCGGCGTTTGTAACGGTGGTGCGCTGTGTTGTCGCGCGACACCCAACGTCGTCGCGGGCTTGTGTTCAACCCGACTGTGTGGTGGGCTTGTGGTCGGCGACGCGCTCACGTAGGTACGCGATGACGGCGACGGCGTGCGCGTGTGCCCCAGCGGTCGAATCGGACGCGCGCCCGAAGGCGGCTGTTGAATGCGACGTGGCGGCGCGCTCGGTGCGCGCGGTGCCGCGCCTGGCGGATGAATCCGCGTGCTCGGTGGGACTTGTTGCGCGCGCGACAACCGATCCGCCATCATTCGTGTAATCGTCAGCGTCAGCGCGGGGAACGCCTCGAGCATTTGTTGAAAATCGTTCTTGGCAATCGTCCAAATTTCGACTTCGCTCAATGCCTGCGCGGTCGCTTGATACGGCAGCCCTTGCACGATTTCTTGTTCGCCAAACGAATCGCCCGCGTCGAGAATGCCGAGCAGAATCGGCTCACCGTGCGGTCCCGTCGCCATCCGTTTGACTTCGCCGTTTTCGATCATAAAGAACGTGTGCGCGGGTTGACCCTCAAAGCAAATGATTTCGCCGGGACGAAAGCGGATGCCGCGCACTTTGGTCGCGATTTGCTTGAGTTCACTGGAGGCAAGATTCGAGAAGAGTTTGATACGCCGCAGATGACGCAACACAAAGTCGCTCTCTTGCGCGCTCAAACGTTGCGTGATCGTGCGGCTAAGCGAGAGACTGACTTCGGGGTATTGTACCATCACATCGTCAAAGTCGCTTTTGTAGAGCACCCACACGGTCACATCGGTAGCGGCGCGCGCACATTCCGCGCGCGTGCGACCGGTCAAGAGTGCCATCTCGCCAAACGCTTCGCCGGGACGAATGCGTTCGAGGAGATGCGCATCGGAGAACGCGCTGTCCATCAGTTTCACTTCGCCGGCTTCGACGATGTACATCGCATCGCCGGGTGTGCCTTCGGTGTAGATCGCTTCTTCGGTGGGAAATTGCCGCAAGACGAGTCGCGCGGCAAGCGCGTGCAATGCGTCGGTCGGCATATCGGCAAAGAGTGGCAACGCGCGCATTCGCTCGACGGCTTCGGCTTGGTCGGCGATGCTCAAGGGTTCGGCAAGCGCGCGGCTAAAGGCGAGTTTGATGGAGGGGCGGCGCGTGATCAGTTCTTGGTAGGCGTCGCGCGTCAAGACCCACAAAGTCGTATCGCTCACGGCGCGCGCGGTCAAGGCGTACGGTTTGCCGGTGCACAGCGCAGTGTGACCGAACATCGCGCCAGCGTCCAGTTCTTCAAACGTTTGCCCATCGCTGGCTTGGGCGATGACGCGCACGTGTCCTTCTTCGATGATAAACGCGGCGTTGCCGGGCGTACCCGCTTCGACGATGAGGTCACCGCGCGCGGCGGTGCGAAATTCGAGTTTCTGCGCGAGCGCGCGCAAATCGTCATCACTCAACGCGCCGAGGAGTTCGACGTTGCGCAAACGTTGTTGCACCAAGTATTTTTCGAGCGAAGGAATGCGCAAGCCCAAACTCGCACCGAACTTTAAGCCGATGCTCGGACGCTGGCGAATCAGGTCTTCGAGATCAGCGCGCGCGAGCACGAGTAGGTGCGCGGGCGTAGTGCCCGCGACGCGCGCGGTCATCGAGTAGGGGCGATTCAACAATACATCAGACTCGCCCAAGAGACTCCCCGCGCCGAGATTCGCGAGCGTAACGGCTTGGTCAATGTTTTTGCCTTCCAGTTTGATCCATCCCGATTCGATGACAAAGAGCGCGTCGCTCGGTTGTCCTTCGATGATGACTGTTTCGCCGGGCGCCACTTGGCGACGTCGCAAGCGCGCTGTCACCATTTGGCGTTCTTCGACGCTGAGGCGTTGAAATAACGGGATGGTATCAATCGGTTGTGGAATCACTCAATTACCTCCAGATAGAACTCTAGCGATGGTTAGGGTCTTTCTTCAGCAACTCAAGATTCTTTTTCGCCGTCTTTTGGACAGGTTTAGGAAGATTGGCAATTTGATTTGAGACGAACATTCGTAGGTATTAGCGAACACGCACTCGACCGCTTTTCTTTGCAGTCACAAGGACTGGCGTAACAGACTTGCGTTGTGCGTGTCGGTGACGGGTTGACGGCTTGGCTAATCCAAGTTCAGCGCGCACCTGTTCGAGTGACAGATTCTTGCTACGATCTTTGGGGTGTTGCTTGTTCAAGTGGCTTGGAATATCGGCAAGTGTAAGGACTGGTAACTCGAGTGCCTCCTTGAACCATTCGATGTCTTTCTGCAATTCTTCCAATGATTCGCCCATCGGCGTAACAGCCTTTTCCGTGCAAGCCACGATCGAGCCGTTATCATAATACACTTCGCGAATAACGTAGGTACCATCCTCTTCGCGAAAGACACGATATTCCCAGGTCATCATAACCCCTCCTCTGCACCACGAAGAAACAGGTGGCTACCTCTTTTCTTCCCTATCCTTTGAATCTCGATAATCCGAACCTGTGTGTCCACATCATACAAAACTCGGAAACTTCCAATCCGTAACTCCCATTCTGCTATCTGATTGGGGCGCAGTCGCTTGCGATTCCGAGTTTCGACTGTTGGCTCGTGCCGCAGATTCGCCTCAATGCCGTCGAGAATGATCTTTTGCTCACGTTTACTGAACCATCTCAGGTCTTGGACTGCTTAGGGCGTGTACTCAATTTCATACATTAACGACACTGTCTCAATGCCTCAAGTTACTCTTGTTGTCGAAACACCAACTTCCACCCACGCGGCGTCATTCCACGATCGGCGGGGCAGTTGGCGGGCTTGGCGCCGATGACCAGATTGCTGATCGTTTCTGTTTGCGAATGCAGAATCGTCACGGCGTAGGTGCCCGGCGCGGCTTGATAGTCGGCATAGCCCGGTCCGTACTCTGGCTTCAAGCCCGTGTACACAGTTTCGATGGTGTCCTTGCCGCGAATTTCGATGGCAATGTTCGGCAGGTCTCTACCAGCGGCATCGCGCACATAAAACTTGAGACGCGCAGTGTCGGGTTCATCGGTGCAGGACAATTGCTTGTGTTCGACCAGTTTGAAACTGAGCACGCGCGGCATCGGCGTAGCCACAACCGTAATGGTGATGACCGCGCCACGGCGCGGCAAGGGCGTGGGGCGCAATGTGGTGTAGGGCAAGGCATAACCGAGCGCGTGACCGAGATGAATGAGTGCATCCTGCCGAGTAGTTTCATTGGTGCTACGTCGCTCACGTTCGATCAAGTCGGCAAAGGTTTGCGCGGGGTGGGCAAGTTGGAGCGCGGCGATACGACGTTGGGCAAGGGCAACATCACCATCCGCTTCGTACGCGAGACTGATCATTCGCACGTACTCTTCTTTGAGTGCCGAACGCAAAGCGGCAGGGTCGGCATTCTTGAAATCCAGGGCGATTACCACCCCCGTGATCACCAGCCCCACCGCGACGCCAAGACCTAGACTGATCACAGCAAGGACAAGGATGGGTCCTTGCAAAACCTCGCGTGTGTTTCGGAAAATACTCTTGTCTCCGTTTGACTCCTACAAACGCGGATACTTGATGATGGATTAAACCGAGGATAAAAACGAGTGGCTTGGTAGGTAACGGACAAATATGATATAATCGCTTGTGTTCTGATGTAAAAAATGCCGAAGGAGGGAATCGAACCCACAAGGGCGTTTAGCCCACACGATTTTGAGTCGTGCGCGTCTGCCAGTTCCGCCACTTCGGCATTTCGACTAGCCCCAAGTATATGGAAAAATTGGCGTAAAGTCAAATTCGGCAAAATGGCGTTCACGGCTAGTGCAAAGTCGGTGTTGGCGACTGCAAGTCGCCGCGACAAAGACCCCAAGCCCGCCTTCGCGGGCTAAACGAGCCGCCGCAGGCTTCGCCGTGAGCTCAGCCGAACGGGCGGCTTTGGGTAGTTGTTACTGTGAATTCATTCGCCACCAACCCTGGGCAAAATGGCGTTTTCTGCCCAGCAGGATATTTCTTGAGGAGAAGTGCCAATGACCTACCTCGACCGTGCGCGTGCCTTGCACAATCGCCTTGTTGCGATTCGCCGCGATTTGCACGCGCATCCCGAATTGTTCTTCCAAGAAGTTCGCACCGCGCAACGCATCGTCGAGATTCTGCGCGAACTTGGCATCGAAGCGCAAACTGGTATTGCGCGCACCGGCGTCGTCGCGTATATCGGCAATGGCACACCGCGCGTTGGTTTGCGCGCGGATATGGACGCGCTGCCGATTCTGGAAGCGAACGATGTGCCGTACAAATCGCAAAACCCCGGCGTGATGCACGCGTGCGGTCACGATGCGCACGTCACGTGCTTGCTCGGCGCGGCGATGCTGTTGCACGAAGACGCGCAACGCGGCGCGCTGCGCGGTTCGGTCAAACTGCTGTTCCAGCCCGCCGAAGAAAACTGCGGCGCGGATGGCAAGAGTGGCGGGCGTCTGATGGTCGAAGCAGGCGCGCTCGACGATGTGGATGCTGTGTTTGGTTTGCACGTGGCGAGTATGCTACCGAGTGGTGAAATTTACGTGCGCGCCGGCGCGTTTATGGCGGCGGTGGATACCTTCGAGGCAGAAATCATCGGACGCGGCGGACACGGCGCGTATCCGCACCAAGCCCTCGATTCGATTTGGCTTGCCGCACAAGTGATCAACGCGATTTACGGCATCGTCGCGCGGCGAATGGACCCGACCAGACACGGATTGATTTCGGTTTGTTCGATTCACGCGGGCACAACGACGAATGTGATTCCCGACGCGGTGAAAATCAGCGGCACGATTCGCAGTTTCGATGAGACGACGCGCGCGCTGTTACATCGCGAATTAGAACACGCGTTCGCATTGGCGCGCACGTGGGGTGGCGATTACAAGTGGAAATTGATTGACGGTTACCCCGCGACAGTCAACGATGCGCGGATGGCGGAACTCGTGCGCGCCGTCGCGCGTGAGGTAGTGGGTGCGGACAAGGTGAAAGAAGCCGAGTTGCAGATGGGCGCGGAAGATTTTAGTTTTATGGCACGTGCCAAGCCCGCCGCGTTCTTCAATCTGGGTGCGAAAAAAGACACGCTCGACCGCCCGCATCACAATCCGATGTTCGACATTGACGAAAGCGTCCTACCAATTGGCGCGGCGATGCTTGCGGCTACGGCGCAACGTTTTTTGAACTTGGACTGGGTAGTGATCAAAAAGTAATGCTGAGCGTGTCATTCTGAGGCGCGCTTTACGCGGTGCTGAGCGAAACCGAAGCAAAGAATCTCTCAACGCACTTTGCGAGACGCTTTGTTTTTCTCTATGTTCTCCATGTTCCCTGTGGCATATCTCAGTTACCAAAAATCTGCAATCGAAAATCAAAAATCGAAAATCTCCCTCACTCCCACTCGATCGTCCCCGGCGGCTTGCTCGTGATGTCGTACACCACGCGATTGACGCCGCGCACTTCGTTGATGATGCGATTGCTGATGCGCGCGAGCAAGTCGCTGGGC
Source organism: Anaerolineae bacterium (assembly GCA_026417715.1). Classification (GTDB taxonomy): domain Bacteria; phylum Chloroflexota; class Anaerolineae; order UBA4142; family UBA4142; genus VGOB01. Next base: position 13,221 of record JAOACU010000020.1, read on the forward strand.
AGACGTGCCCAATCCGCTGTCATTCCGTCGGTGCTGGTCACCGCGCGCACCGCCACGACGTTTTCGTATGTGCGTGCGTCGCCCATCACGCCGACCGTTTTGAGCGGCGTCAGCACCGCAAAGTACTGCCACACCTCGCGCGCTACTCCCGCGCGTTCGATTTCCTCGCGCACAATCGCATCCGCCGCGCGCAAGGTCTCCAATCTGTCTTGTGTAACCTCGCCCAAGACGCGCACCGCCAGCCCCGGACCCGGAAACGGCTGCCGATACACGACGGCTTCGGGCAAGCCCAATTCCAGACCGACCGCGCGCACTTCGTCTTTGAACAAGTAACGCAACGGCTCCACAAGTTCAAATTGCAAATCGTCGGGCAAGCCGCCAACGTTGTGATGCGTCTTGATGCGCGCGGCAGCGCGTCGTTCGGGCGCGCGCGATTCGATTACATCGGGATACAATGTGCCTTGCACCAGAAAGCGAATCGGTTGATCGCGCGAAATGTTGCGCGCGGTCTCTTCAAAAACGCGGATGAATTCCGCGCCGATGATTTTGCGCTTGTCTTCGGGATCGGTGATACCGCGCAGTTTGTCGAGAAAACGCGCGCGCGCGTCCACCGTGACGATTTCCAAATTCTGCTTCTCGAACAACTCGACGACCGCGTGCGCTTCACCTGCGCGCAACAAACCGTGATCCACGAACACGCACACCAATTGCTCACCAATGGCTTTGCCGACGAGCGTCGCGGCGACACTCGAATCCACGCCGCCACTCAACGCGCACAACGCGCGCGCGTCGCCGATGCGCGCGCGAATCTGTTCGATACTCGACTCGATGAACGCGCGCGGCGTCCAATCGCCAGTGCAACCGCAAATGTCGTACAAAAAGTTGCGCAGAATGTCGCGGCCTTGCGGCGTATGCGCGACTTCGGGATGAAATTGCAACGCGTAGATTTTGCGCGCGGGAGGTGCAATCGCCGCGTAGGGACACGGGTCACTGTGCGCGAGCGTCACAAAATCGGGTGGGAGTACGGTGACTTGATCGCCGTGACTCATCCACACAGAGATAGGAGACTCGCCCTGAGCGGAGTCGAAGGGTTGGAGATTGGAGAGTAGAGATTGGGGGTGGTCAATGTGAATCGTCGCGTGACCGTATTCGCGTTTGGGTGAACGTTCCACGCGTCCGCCGAGTTTTTGCGCGAGGAGTTGCATTCCGTAGCAGATGCCGAGAATCGGCACATCGAGGTCGAGAAGAAAATCGGAGAGGGTAGGCGCATCGGGGTCGTACACGCTGTTGGGTCCGCCAGAAAGGATGATGCCGCGCGGGGCAAGTCGGACGATTTCGTCGCGCGAGGCATCGTGGGGAAGGAGTTCGCAATAGACGTGCAACTCGCGCACGCGCCGCGCAATCAGTTGCGTGTACTGTGAACCATAGTCGAGAATGACAATCGTGTCAGTCACGCGCTACTCCGCCAGAACGATTTTGCCGTTTTCCATACTCGTGATAACGGCAAGACTTTCGATGGGAACGTTGAGGTGTTGCGCGTTGGCGCGTCCATTCTCGAAAGTTTTTTCGATGACGGTGCCCACACCAACGACACGCGCGCCGACTTTTTCGACAAGACGCGCGAGCGCGTTGATCGTTTGCGCGGTCGCCAAAAAGTCGTCAATGATCAACACGCGATCACCGGGACGCAGATACTCGGTCGAGACCATCAGTTCGACGAGTTTGCCTTGCGTGCGCGAGCGCGCGGTTTCGCTGACAATCGTGTGATCGAGAGTCAACGGCGGACGTTTGCGCGCAAAGATGAGTGGAATACCGAGTGCAGCAGCGGCGGCAAGTGCCGGCGCAATGCCACTCGTTTCGGCAGTGAGCACTTTGGTCGGTTGCGTGTGCGCCAGTCGTCGCGCGAGTTCCTGTCCAAGTCGAATCATCAACTGGGGATCAATTTGATGATTGAGGAATGAATCCACTTTGAGGATGCCCTTGCCCAAGTTGCGTCCTTCTTTCAAAATGCGTTCCCTGAGTTCTTGCATCATTTGCCTCCGCATCAAAATTCAGGGCTGACGCCATTGGCAGACCTGGGGATTGTATGATCGAAGACGGATGACCGTCGTCGAGATTTCTGGGGAAGGGTGAGTGTGGTCGCGTGAAAATTATAGCACAACGCGACGTGCGCGGCAAATATGACAGCAGGGCTGGTGCAGAATCGGTTGTTGGCGACTCCAAGTCGCCGCGACGACTACCCGAAGCCGACCGCCGTCGGCTAAACCAGCCCGCGTAGGCGGGCTTCGAGTTGTTGCTGTGAATTTATTCGCCTGTCACAATAGACGTTGCGCCAGCCAGCCGCGTTTTGCATCGCGCGTCAATTGGCGTATAATGATATAGTCGTACAGTCCAATGTGAAGATGAGAAAGCAATGGCAGGACCAATTTTTCCTTTCACCGCAATTGTGAATCAAGATAAGATGAAGCGCGCGCTGGTGCTGAACGCGATCAACCCGCTCATCGGTGGTGTGTTGATTCGTGGCGAGCGTGGGACCGCCAAGTCAACCGCTGTGCGCGCGCTGGCGGCGTTGCTCCCTGAAATCAACGTCGTTGCCGATTGCCCGTTCAGTTGCAATCCGTACGAGAAAGATCGCTTGTGCGATTTTTGTCGCGAGCGCGTGGCGCGCGGCGAAGAACTGCCGATTGCGCGGCGTAAGGTGCGCCTCGTGGATTTGCCTGTGAGCGCGACCGAAGATCGCGTCGTCGGTACGCTGGACATCGAACACGCGATCAAAAAGGGCGAAAAGAAATTCGAGCCCGGTGTTCTTGCGGCAGCGAATCGTGGCATTTTGTATGTGGACGAAGTGAACTTGCTCGACGATCACGTGGTTGACCTGTTGCTCGATTCGGCGGCGATGGGAGTGAACGTCGTCGAGCGCGAAGGGATTTCGTTCCAACATCCCGCGCAATTCGTTTTGGTCGGTACGATGAATCCCGAAGAAGGCGAACTGCGCCCACAGTTGTTGGATCGTTTTGGACTCTCGGTTGAAATCAAGGGCATTCCCGATGCGGATGCACGCGTCGAAATCATCGAGCGCCGACTCGCCTTTGAAACCGACCCTATCGGTTTTTGCCAAGAGTGGTGCACGGCGGAAGAAAAGTTGTCGAAAGAAATCGAAGCGGCGCGCAAGATGGTACGCACGGTCACGCACACTCAAGCCGATTTGTATGCGATTGCCGAACTCTCCGCCGGCTTGGAGGTGGACGGACATCGCGCCGATTTGGTGATCCTCAAAGCCGCGCGTGCACACGCCGCGTGGATGGGACGCACCGCGATCAACGAGGAAGACATTTTGCTCGCGGCAGAACTCGCGTTGCCGCATCGTCTCAAGCGCAAGGCGATTCACGAAGTTGAACTGCAATTCGAGCATCTGGAAAAACGCCTGGAGGCATCCAAGCAAAGTGCGACCACTCCTGTCCAGCAAAGTGACGCGACGCGTGAGGTAAAAAAAAAGCCGGCCTAGCGTCTGACCAGACGGCTGAACGCCCTCCCGAACCAACCGAACAAACGCCGCAAGGGACGGGTCACGAGCCGGGCAAGCCGGCGGCGCGTCCTGCCGATTTCATCGCGAGCGTCGGCAAGACCTTTCGCCCACAGCGTTTGCAAACTCCCCTCGACAAGTTGCCACGCCAGGTGGCTGGCAAGCGTTCGCGCACGCGCACCGAGCGCAAGCGCGGGCGTTACATCACCGCGCGCATCGCACGCGACAAACCCACCGACATTGCCTTCGATGCCACGTTGCGCCAAGCCGCGCCGCACCAAATTCATCGTGAACACAATGACGTCGTGCTTGCCATCGAGCCACAGGACTTGCGAGAAAAAGTGCGCGTGCGTCGCGCGGCGAATTTGATTTTGTTTGTGGTGGATGCCTCGTGGTCAATGGCAGCCGCCGAGCGAATGATCGCGACCAAAGGCGCGATTATGTCGCTGTTGATTGACGCGTATCAAAAGCGCGATCGCGTGGGCTTGGTAGTGTTCCAAAAAGAGGAGGCGCGCGTCGTACTCCCACCGACTTCATCGGTGGATTTAGCAGAAGAGGCACTCAAGGAGTTGCCCGTCGGTGGCAAGACGCCGCTCAGCGCGGGCTTGTTGCTCGCGCACCAAGTCTTGATTCGCGAGCGCATCAAGGATCGCGAGGTGATGCCGCTGATGATTGTCGTGACCGATGGTGCGGGCAACGTTTCGATGAGTCAGATGCCGCCGCAAGAAGAG
>JAOACU010000211.1 GCA_026417715.1 Anaerolineae bacterium
CCAAATACGCACGCATCAGTGATTACTTGCTCGACCAAGCGTATTCAGCGAGACTGCTCGTCCATGGGCGCACGTCGTGAATCGTATTACGATGCGCGTACGCACCTTCCGTTTCGTACAGCCAAAAGTACGGCACATCGGCCACAAGAATTTTTTGGAGTTCCGCGTAAATCGCCACGCGCTTGTCGCGGCTTGTTTCCGCAACGCCGCGCGCGAACAATTCATCCACTTGGCGATTTCTGTACGCCGCGCCATTGGAGAACAACACGGGTCGGATGTTCGCCGAATCGTACACGCGTCGCACGCCGATTTCGGGGTCGGGACCGTTGCAGTACGACGCGTAGCCGAGATCGAACTCGCGCTTGATGAACACGGTTTGATTCGCTTCGTTGAAATCCACTAGTTTCAAATCTACGTTCACACCGATTTGCGCGAAATTCTCTTTCAGTACTTCAGCCATTCTGGCAACAGTGTTCGGAAACACGGCGGTCAGTTTAAAGCGAAAACCATCTGCGCCTTTGGTGAATCCCGCGCTATCGAGCAGTTGGTTTGCTTTGGCAACGTTGTACTCGAACGCGGGAAGCGACGGATCGAATGCCCACGAGGTTGTCGCAATCGGTCCGCGCGCGATGCGCCCTTGATTGAATAAAACTTGTTGCACCATTCGTTGACGGTCAATTGCGATATTCAATGCCTGACGCACTGGCAATTTATCGAGCGGCGCGCGTTCGAGATTCGGGATGACTGTTTGCACGCAGAACGAGCCGCCCGCGCCCGCAGGACTCCGCCCCACAACGACACCCGGCAATTTGGAGATGCGCTCCACATCGGACCCTGGCACGCTCACGTAATCCACCTCACCACGCTCGAACGCCACGAGCGCAGTGTTCGTGTCTGGGATGATCGAGAAAATCAGTTTGTCGAAACGCGGCAAGCCGGGTTTGAAATAATCGCGATTGCGTTCCAGCGTGACTTGTTGACCTTTTTTGTATTCGACGAACTTGAACGGACCCGTGCCAATCGGTTTGAGATTGGCGGGATGATTCTGCGGTTCACCACCAACTTCGTACACGTGCTTGGGCAGAATCGGCGCTTCAATCACGTTGAGTTGTTGCAACAGCGGCGCGTACGGCGTTTTGAATCGAAAGACGACAGTGAGGTCGTCGGGCGTTTCGATTTTATCGAGCACGGGCGCAACGCCGGTTTGTGTGCGCGCGTGGAATTTCAACAACAAGTTCTCGAACGTGAATTTCACATCGGCGGATGTGAACGGCTTGCCATCGTGCCACTTGACGCCGGGATGGAGTTTGAACGTGTAGGTCTTGCCGTCATCGGTAATCGTCCAACTGGTGGCAAGGTCGGGCTCTGGTTTGAAATCTTTGTCGAGCGCGACCAAGCCGTTGTAAAGCGATCCTGCCACAAAGTGCAGCGCGCCCGATGTGCTGATCGCCGGATTCAAATGTCCTGGGTCGGTGCCGGCAACGACGATAAAAGTGCCACCCTGCTTGGGTGTGATGGCGCTTGGCGTCGCAGTCGCGCTCGGTTTGGTTGCGGTAGTTGCGGTAGGCGGTTGCGTTGGCGCAACCGTTGCAGTTGGAGCCACAACGGGTTTGGTAGGCGCGACGGTTGGAACACTGGTTGGTGTGGGTGTGGGCGGCGCGGCTTGGCACGCGACGATACCAAGTGCAACGAGTAGCAAAACTACGAGTACTGTCTGTTTCACTGTTATCCTCCTTTGTTTTGAAAAAGATGTTGTATCGTACCCAGACCTCACAGGTTTGCAAGACCTGTGAGGGCTGGAACGTCTTTCTCAAGAGCGAATAAAAGTTCTTGCTAATCTGTTCCTGTTGACGCGAACAAATGTCTGTCGCGCTCGATTATCACGAGCGCGCTGCGGTTAACACTGTAAATGCCGAACGTATTCCCGCGCGGCTCGATGTAAGGCGCGAGCGCGGCGCGCAATTCCGCGCGGCGCGACGCATCGAGTTGCAAACGCCGTTGCCAATCATCGAGCAGCGCGTCTTCGTTGTCGTACACATAATTGTAACTCGTCGGCAAGATTTCCACATCGGCGTAAATGCCCATTTCCATCAGCACGGGATAGAATTCGCGGAAACTTGGCGGCAACACGCGCGACTTGCCACGCAATTGCAAATACACAGCGCGTTGCCACGCGACTTCGCTCCCTGTACCCATCAGAATTACGATGCGCCGCGCCACGCGCACTAGTTCGCGCATCACCACGTCTATCGGCTCGACGTTGTAGAGCGAATGCGATGCAAACGCCAGATCGAATTCACCGTCGAGTTCCGCCAAGCCCTCTTCGACCTTGTGAGGCAGGATGCGAACGTTCGTGAGCCATTCCTCGTCAAGTTTGTTCGTCAAAACCTGTCGCATACTCGCCGACGGTTCGAGCGCAACGAGTTGTTTGACCGCGCGCGCGAGCGGCACTGTGAACGCGCCGCTCCCAGGTCCGATCTCCAACACGCGCGATGATTTGCTCACATACGTCGCAAGGCGCGGGAACACGAGTGACACGTAATCGTTGTGACGCACCCAATTGTCGTACCACGACGCAAAATGTTCCCAGAATTTTTCTTCATTTTCCGCGCGGTCGGCGCGCGCAGCGCGCACCTGCGCTTGCCAACGTTCGAGAGGGGTCAATGTCATCTCCTTATGACCGATGACCGACGACGGACGACCGCCGACCGCCGTTCGTACCAAATCAACCGTCGGCGGTCTGCGGTCAGCGGTCGGTTCGTAGTTGCGGATTGAGCGCGTCCTCCAACGCAAAACCCGCAAGCGCGAATCCGAGTACCGACACGGCGATCATCAGCCCAGGTGGCAAAACCCACCACGCCCACGCGCCGCTCAGAAACGCGTTGCGCGCTTGAGCATAGTACAAAATGCTTCCCCAACTTTTTTGCGTTGGGTCGCCCAGGCCGAGAAAACTCAAACCCGCTTCGGTGAGAATCGCGCTACTCGCCGCCATCACGAATTGCGCGAGCGCGAGCGACAGCACGCCGGGCAATACGTGGCGCACAACGATACGCGCGTCGCGCGCACCGATCGCACGCGCGGCGATCACGTAATCGCGCTCGACGAGCGAAAGTACTTGCGAGCGGATGATGCGCGCGGGACGCGCCCAGCCCAACAGTCCAATCACCGCGACGAGATTCCACAAACTTTGACCCAAGTACGCCGCGAGTAGCACCATCAACGGAAAGACAGGGATGATGAGCATCACATCTACCGCGCGCATCAGAATCGTTCCGACTATGCCGCGATAGAATCCCGCGAGCAAGCCCACCGTCGTGCCGATGCCAATCGCGATGAGCGCGGAGAGGACACCGATCAAGAGCGAGACACGCGCGCCGAAAATCAGTTCGCTCAAAATGTCCTGCCCGATGTCGTTCGTGCCGAGTGGATGCGCGGGGCTAGGTGGCTCGAACGGCTTGCCACTCAAACGTGCGGGATCGTACGGCGCGAGCCACGGCGCGCCAATCGCCAGCGCGAACATCAGCATCAGCAAAACGATGCCGACCCAGCCGAGGGGATTACGTCGCCAGCGCGCGTTCACGTTGCACTCCCTTCGCGCCGTACGCGCGGATCGAGTATCGGATAGAGCAAATCGGCGAGGATGTTCGCGGCGATGACCGTAATCGTGATCATCAGAAACGCGGCTTGCACCACAGGATAGTCGCGTCCCGACATCGCCTCGAAAATCAAACGCCCGATGCCAGGGTACGAGAACACGGTTTCGATTACCGTCGCGCCGCCGAACGCAAAGCCGAGTCCGAGTGTGAACACGGTGGCAACGGGCAACAATGCGTTGCGTAGCGCGTGGCGGAACAACACCCAACGTTCCGCGACACCTTTGGCACGCGCGACGGTGATGAACTCTTGTCGCAACACCTCCAACATTGCGTAACGCGTCGTCAAGAAAATGTTCGGCACGGTAACGATGGTAAGTGTGGTGACGGGAAGCACCAAGTGTCGCGCCACATCTACGATGTATTCCCAGCCCGACAGTTTTGCCCAAGGTGTCACCGCGCCGAACGCGGGAAAGAGCGGGATACGCACCGCGAAAATCGCGATGAACAACATTCCCACCCAAAACGATGGGAGTGAATCGAGAAAAATTAGAATGCCGAGCAGACCCAGATCGCGCCGTCCACCGCGTTTCCACGCCGCCACCGCGCCAAGCGCGACGCCGATGAGCGTTGACAACACAAGACTTGTGCCTGTCAACAACAACGTCCAAGGCAAACGTTCGCCAATCATCTCCGCAATCGGACGACGTTTGACGTACGAATAGCCCAAATCGCCGCGCGCGAGTTTTTGCCAATAGCGCGCGTACTGCACGACGATTGGCTGATCGAGTTCATACTCGGCGAGCAACTCTCGACGTTGTTGCGGCGTGAGACGATTCGCTTCTTCACCTACAAGCAGAACGAGCGGATCGCCTGGCATCGCGCGCGGCAATACAAAGTTGAGCGTGATGCCGATGAACAACACGAGCGCGTACTGGGTGAATTTGGCGGCGAGGAAATGGAGCATTGTGGTTCAATGAGCCAATTGGTCAATGAGCCAATGAGCCAAAGTAGTTTCGAGCATTTGTCCTTCGTCTTTCGTCCTTTTGGTTCATTGGCTCATTGGTTCATTGGCTCATTCACTTGACGTGCGGCAAAAACGTCAACTTGTGGAAGATGCCCTGCCCTTTTTGGAACACCCACTTGTCGTACACCGCAGGGCGATACGCATAGACGCCGTCTTCGTAGTACAACACAACGAACGGCACATCTTGCGCGACGAGCGCTTCGAGTTGACGCGCAAGTGTCTTTTGTTTTTCGGCGTCCATCGTCGCGAGCAATTCACTACCGATCTTGTCCGCTTGCGCGTTCTTGTAGCCGACGTTGTTCAACGTGCCGATTTTGGGATCCGAGTGAATGAGTGTGACCATTCGGAACACGTTGACTTGGACTGGTGCCGACCAACCCCACATCGCCAAGTCGTAATCGCGCGGTTGTGAGGGATCACCGCTGGGCCAGACTTTGGCATCCACCGCGCCGCGCTCTTGCGCGCTCACCTTGACGCTAATGCCAATGTCTTTGAGTGCGGCGGCAATCAATTCGGCGGAACGCACGCGTGTCGGTGCCGTTGAGTAAACGAGAAGCGTCGCCTCCATCTTTTTGCCATCGAATTCGCGAATGCCATCGTTGTCTGTGTCCTTGTAACCGAGTCCGTCGAGCAATGCTTTGGCTTTCGCTGGGTTGTACTCGTTCTTGATGGCGGGATCGTGATACGG
>JAOACU010000212.1 GCA_026417715.1 Anaerolineae bacterium
CGAAATGTTACGCGCAGTCGTCACCGAACACGATGGCACGCGTCCATTCAAACCCGCATCGCCGTACCGCGACGAATCGCACAACTGGCGCGTGTGGCATCGTCGCGCGAACTTGCGCGATTATCGCCAAGACACCACGCCATTCTTGAGCGAGTTTGGCTTGCAATCCGTGCCCAACCTTGAATCGCTCCAAAAATTTTTGCCTGCGGACGCGCTCACTGCGCCAAACGCGCTTTGGGTCTATCATCGCGCGGAATTGAAAAAACTCGAACGTTATGCCCAATCTCCAATCTCTAATCCCCAATCTCCAATCTCTAATCTCCAATCTCTAATCTCCGCCACCCAACGCGCCCAAGCGCACGGACTACAAATCGCCATCGAACACATGCGACGACGCAAACCACGCACGACAGGCGTTGCCGTGTGGCAGTTCAACGACTGTTGGGGCGCGATTTCGTGGAGCGTGGTGGATTACTATGGCGTACCCAAGCGCGCATACTGGACGATGCAAAGATCGTACGCGCCCGTGCTGGCTTCGTTCGAGTACGCTTTGCAACCGCATCGCGCGGGCGACACTGTGCGCGGCACACTGTGGCTCATCAACGATTTACGCATAGCGTATCACGACGCGGAACTGCGCGCGGAACTGAACGGCACAGAAATTTTCGCGCGCACATTCGACATCGAACCCGATTCAGCGACGCGCGTGGACACGCTCGCGGTGACACTCGGCGCGGGCGAAAATATTTTGCGCTTGCGCGTGTTGTGGCGCGGGCAAACGCTCAGCGAAAACGAGTACGATTTGAATTTTTGTGACATCGGTGAAATCAGTTGGCTCGGCAAGTTGATGGTGGCAGTAGCAAAGCAACTATTGAGATAATTGCAGATTTCAGATTGCAGATTTGAGATTAAGCAATCTGCAATCTGAAATCTAAAATCTGCAATCGAAAGGGGTTTGATGCGTGTTTTGGTGACAGGCGGCGCGGGCTACATCGGTAGGCAAATGGTGCGCCAATTGATCGAAAACAAAATGGATGTGGTCGTGGTGGATTCGTTGGAGAATGGACATCGCGCGGCAGTGCCCGCGAATGTGCCGCTCTACGTCGGCAATGTCGGCGATGAAAAATTTATGGACGAGGTATTTGCGCGCGAACGCGTGGACGCCGTGATTCACTTTGCCGCGTATCTTGCAGTGAAAGAATCAATGGAGCAACCGCTCAAGTATTTTCGTAACAACGTCGAAAACACTTTGCGACTTGTCAGCGCGATGCTCAGGGCAAACGTGACGCGCTTTGTGTATTCATCATCGGCGGCAGTATACGGCAACCCCACGCGCGTGCCGATTCCCGACGATCATCCCAAACAGCCGATCAATCCGTACGGCGAATCGAAACACCTCGTCGAAAAAATGTTGCAGTGGCTCAGTATCGCGACGCCGTTGCGCGCGATCAGTCTGCGTTACTTTAACGCGTGCGGCGCATCGCTCGATGGCGCGCACGGTGAGGATCATCCCGACGAACCGCACATCATTCCACTCGCATTGCGCGCCGCGTTGCGTGGCACACCGTTCTACATCTTCGGCAACGACTATCGCACGCACGATGGCACGTGCATTCGCGATTACATCCACATCGTTGACTTGTGCGACGCGCATCTGCGCGCCCTCGACGCGTTGACGCGCGGTCACAACACCGATGCGTACAACGTCGGCACTGGACATGGTTACTCGAATCGTGAGATTGCTGAAGCCGCGCGGCGCATCACGGGCATTAACTTTGAGGTGCGTTACGGTCCGCGTCGCCCTGGCGATCCCGATGAACTCGTTGCGGATTCGTCGCGCTTGCAGAAAGAACTGGGCTGGGCGCCGCGCTATTCGGACTTGGACACGATTATCGGTTCGGCGTGGCGGTGGCATCGCGCACATCCGAACGGCTACGCGGATAAATGAGCCAATGAGCCAATGAACCAATGAGCCAAATGGCTTGCCCTGAGCGAAGAGATGAAGGACGAATGAAGGTTGCGATTAACGGGATGTTTTGGAATCAGCCGACGACGGGGAGTGGGCAGTATGTCCGCGCGCTTGTTGCCGCGTTGCATCAGCGCGCGCCGCAGAATGACTATGTGGTGATTGAGCCGTCGAAAGTCAGGGGTCAGGAGTCAGGGGTCAGGGGTCAGCAATCGGCGGTCAGCAGTCGTCTGTCGTCCGTCATCCGTCGTTGGTCAGCGGTCAAGAATTTAGCAAAGGTGTGGTTCGAGCAAATCACATTTCCGCGCGCGTGTCAGCGCGCGCGCGCGGACGTGGCGCACGTGCCGTACTTTGGTTCGCCGCTTGTGCCGCCCACGCGCACCGTCGTCACGATTCACGATTTGATTCCCATCGTCCTGCCCGCGTATCGCGGTTCGCTTCTCGTGCGCGCGTACACCGCGCTCGTTGCGCAGAGTGCGCGTCGCGCGGACGCGATCATCGCCGATTCGGAATGTTCCAAGCGCGACATTGTCACGCGCTTGGGCATTGACGCGATGCGCGTGCGCGTGGTGTACCTTGCCGCCGATGCGCGCTATCGTCCGCTTGACGATGTCACGCCAATCGAAAACGTACGACGCAAGTACGCTTTGCCCGAAAAATATTTTTTGTATCTTGGTGGGTACGATCAACGCAAAAACGTGCGTGTGATTATCGAAGCGTTCGCGCGCGCGGCATTGCATCGTGACGGGTATCGCTTGGTGCTGGCAGGTGTGAACTTGGGTCGCGATTCGGAATTTTTTCCCGACCCGCGTCGGTTGGCGCGCGCAGCAAACTTGCCCGACGACGCGTTGTGTTGCATCGGTTGGGTGGACGAGGACGACAAGGTCGCGCTGTATGCAGCCGCGCACGCGTTTTTGTTTCCATCGCGTTACGAGGGGTTTGGTTTACCACCGCTAGAGGCGATGGCGTGTGGCGTGCCCGTGCTATGCGCGAACACATCATCGTTACCCGAAGTCGTCGGTGATGCAGCGATGCTCCTCCCACCTGACGATGTGGACGCGTGGGCAGACGCGATGCGCACGATGCTCACCAACGACGCGCAACGCGCGGAGATGCGCGCGCGTGGCATCATCCAAGCGCGCAAGTTTTCGTGGGCGCGGTGCGCGGAGGAAACGGCGGAGGTATACTGCGTATTGCGTAGTGCGTAGTGCGTAACCCAAGATACGAAATACGCACTACGCAATACTTGGCATTTCACCCTTCCCCGTGTAAAATACCACCAATCTCTAATCTCCAATCTCTAATCTCTAACCACGAGGTCACTATGAATTTACTCGAAGCCATACAACCGATTGCACGTGTCCGTCGCCATCACGCGATTGAACACGCGACGGTGACGCTGTTGACGGAACGTCACCCCGATTTGCGCGTGGTGGGACGTTCCGATACGCGAGGATTTTACATCTATGGCGATGTGGATCGCGACGAGTTGGAGGACGCCGCGCGACGTGGCTTGGCGCGCTTGCAAAGTGGTGAAAGCGCGCTCGCGATTCATCCGCGTTGCGGCACGAATATCGTCGTGACGAGTTTATTGAGCGCGCTGGCGGCAGTGCTTGCGCTCGGACGCAAACCGCGCCTCGATAAAATTCCGAATGTGATTCTCGCAACCACGATTGCCGCGTTCTTAGCACAACCGCTCGGCGCGCAAGTGCAAGAGCGCATCACCACATCGCCCGATGTGCGCGGCGCGCGCATCGGCACGATTCGCGAATCACGAATGGGGAAAATCAAAGTGCAACACGTGGAGATCGAGTGGGAAGCGTAAAGTCACGTGGAAAGCCAAGTTTCAATGATTTTGCAGATTTGTTCAAGATCATCAGACGGGTTGCCTGATAGTGAGGAAGGTTCTATCCTGCCATCGGCGAGGTGGAGATGATGAGGAAAATTGGCAAGGTGAGGATGATGTGGCGCGTTGTCCCAGCCCAGCACACGCTTGTTTTCCTTTATCAATGCATAACTGTACTTGCCGAGTGATTCGTTGAACCACAGATCAAGGATATACCCATTGATCAACTCGATTCGCCACTTGGTCTCAAGATCGTGAACAGCAGTCACATAGCGGCAAGTGCTTATCAAACGGGCGACGGCGCGATCGAATGAAGCAACCATTCGAATAGTCCTCGTGAAAGGCGAACGCGCTGCAATGCTTCGACGGCATTCCGCCACTCGATGGAATCTTCCCAATCAGGGTGCTCGTTGCCTTCGCCACGACTAAGACGTTCTTCGAACACTTCGAGTGGGACTTGGTAACGTTGTTCAAAACGTTGAATAATGCTTTGCAAAACCGATTCGCGATCTTGTGCCTCGCGTGCTAGGCGCGCTAGAGTTTCTGGTGAGACACCTTTTGGAAGCGTGTTGACCAATACTTCTGTCATCGTCTTATCTCCATCCAAATTCTAACTATTCCATCGGAAAAAGTCAAACGATGTATTACATCTTTCACGGCGAAGACGATTTTTCGCGCGGTGAGCAAATCAAAAAATTGCGCGCGCAAATGGGCGATCCGCAGTTTGCCGATTTGAACATCACATACTTGGATGGACGCAAAATCGCGCTCAGCGAACTCACGCACGCGTGCGATGCGGTGCCCTTTTTGAGTGACAAGCGACTCGTGATCGTCGAAGGGTTGCTCACGCGCGTCGAGCCGCGTCGCAAAAAGAGCGAAGAAGACACTGAGGAAGAAATCGAAGAGGAAACCAATCCCGATTTGGCGAAGGAACTCATTGCCTACTTGCCGCGCCTGCCCGAAACGACACGCCTCGTCTTCAGTGAAGCGAAAACGCTTGCCAAGAACAATCCCGTGTTGAAATACGCGGCAAGCGACAAAAACGCGCACATCAAAGAGTTTGCACTACTCGATGCGCGCGCGTTACCCAGGTGGATCACCGAACGCGTCAAACAAAAAGGTGGCACGATTGAACCCGACGCGGTGAACGAACTTGTCACGCACATCGGTAACGATTTGCGCTTGCTCGATAACGAAATCGAAAAACTATTGACGTATCGTGCCAACCAGACGATTCGCGCGGAGGACGTGCGCGCGCTGGTTACTTTTGTCACCGAGTCGAGCGTGTTCGATTTGGTGGATGCGATTGGGCGACGCGAAACGCACAAGGCATTGCAGTTGTTGCATCACCAACTGGCGCACAACGCCGCGCCGATTTATTTGCTGGCAATGGTCACACGGCAATTTCGCTTGCTCTTGCAGTGGCGCGATCTGGCAG
>JAOACU010000213.1 GCA_026417715.1 Anaerolineae bacterium
GCCAATCACTGTGCCAATGCCAGGAATGACCGAGCCAATTGCTGCACCCGCAAGCGCACCGCCTACCTCCTCCGCTGTTTCCAATGCGACTTTGCCCGCAATCTTCGCCGCACGCTCGCCCGCCTTTTTCGCCTGTGCGTTGACCTTTGCTTGAATTTCGCAATAACGTTCAAACGTGGCATCAAACTTGGGAAATCGTATGCCCTCGGCTTTTAGGTCGGCAACCCAACCACGTTCTTCACCTGAGGAACTTTTGAAGTACAACACGTCCAGCGCCGACTTTTGCTCATCACCTGACGCCATTGCAATAGGAATGTGAACACCCTTAGCATCCAAACGAAATATCCGCAGGAGTGATGACTTGCCCACGCCACCAACGCCGTGAATGATCAGCAAACGCTTGGGCAACTCTGGCGCGGCGATCCAGCGCTTGAACAACTCGCGCAGGTACTCAACATCGGTAAAGTACGATTCAAGTTCTTTGTCTTGCTCAAACTGTTGCATAGCCGCTCCGTCTTCCGTCCTTCGTCCTCCGTCTTCCGTCCTCCGTCAACCATTCTAACTCGATTTGTACGTCAACACAAAGTTCACATGCCGATTCATCGGCAAGCCCATTCCGCTCACAGTGTCACTCGGTTCGTTGGCGACTTTGGTAAAGTATGGACCGTTTTTCAACTGCGGATTCAGCATCGCCCACAACGGACAGTTCGCTTCGCCATTCGCATCGGTGGTGACGTACACCGGTGGCTCGTTGGGCGGGCGACCTATCCAATCCACAACGATTCGCAACCCAGCGGCGGGTGTTCCATCGGCTTTCAGCATCTTGAAGTAGATGTGGTGCTTGCCGCCCGATTCGGTTTCGTCCTGATACACGGCTTTGATCAATCGCCACGCGCGCGTCTCGGATGCGCGTGTCAATCGAACACCTAACGAGTCCAAGCGCGCATCCCACTCCAACGGTAGAGTGGAAGGTTGATTCACCGTGACGGTGACGCGCGCCGCCTGCGTCGTACCATTCGCAAAGACGATGTGTAGCACGTACGTCGTCGTTTGCGTTGGCGTGACGACGCGTGAACCACTTGCCGCGACGACGTTGCCATCCAGCGTCACGCGCGTCGCGTTCGATACGTTCCACTGCAACGTCGCCGATTGTCCTGCCGTGATGGTGCTGGGCGTCGCGGTGAACGTGTACGTTGGTGTGGTTTCAGTGTCCCAACTGAACTTGCGCGTGAATGGAGGAATCGCGCGCACGGCGTTGATCGTCGCGGTTTTATCGCCGAGTGGTCCGCCCCACCAATCATCGCCGCCCCAACCGCCGGCGATCCAAGGCGTGACGCTGAACAAGTAATCGGGTAACGGTTCACCGTTCGAGATGACGCCGGTGCGAAACCAATTGAACATTTCGGCGTGATAGCGCGCGTGCAGCGTGGCTTCGATGCGTGGATAGCGCGCGTCTTCCTGCGCGCCGTACTGCCAGCCACCCTCACCACCGATAATCGGCAACACCCAGCCGATTTTTTCTTTCATCCACGCCGCGTATTCGAGAAACACCAAAACCGAAACATCGTCTTCAAAAATCGTCTTGTTGTTAAGTGGATCGTAGGGATAATCGGGTGGATGATTCGCGCCGTAGTTGTGCAACGCAAAGAACGCGCGCGACCAAATATCGGTGCGTCCTTGCGCCGCTACTGAATTCACTGCCGCATCGAATTCTTCGCGCCCCAAGATTTGCAAGCCCGGGTAACCGCCCGCATCGTACACCGCAATCGCCATTTGCGCCCAGCGCGCGCCAAAGATGCCTGCCCACTTGTCGTTGCCGGGCCATTGTTTCCACTCGCGATCATCGCCGGGTTCGTTGTAGATTTGCACGTACGGCGGCACGCCGATTTCTTTCAGTTTCCTAACATACACTACAGGATCGAATGGTTCGTCAATCTTTTTGCCGATGCGCACAATCGGCATAATGCCGGCGTTCCAACACGCGCGCGCGGCGCGCTGGGCTTGATTTTCGTCGGGCGCGTAGATCATCGTCCACTTGCAACCGATGGAGAGGAGTTGTTGAACGACGGTGGCGATGGTCGAGTCGCGCAAGTCAATGTGAAAATGCAAGCCGCGTCCGTTATCGTTGGCGGGGCGTGGATACGTTTTCAAGCGCGCAATATTTTCGGGTGTGATCGTCACGGTGGGTGGGCGCGTGGGTTGTGTGCCACTGACAACAACAGTCGTGGTCAGATCGCGCGTACTCCCATCGTTCAAAACGACGCGCAAGGTGTAAGTGGTCGTTTGGGTTGGAAAGACCGTGTAAGAACCTTGTGCCGCGACCGGTTGCCCATCGAGTGTGACGGTGCGCGCGTTGCTGATTTCCCACTGCAACCTAGAGGATTGTCCTGACACAATCGTGTTGGGCGTTGCCGTGAACGAAACTCTAGGCACGACGCTGATGTTTTGTGTGCCTTGTTTGTCTATCAGCCACGCGATTCTTTCGCGCACGAGTCCGACCCAATAGTTGCCCGTGCGCGTGGTCTTGAGTCGAATCGCGCCGGTGATCGTGCGCGATTCGCCGGACGCGAGCGGTGTGCCAAAGCCCCAACGATACGGATGATCAATCGTGAGCACGCCGCGACCATCGAAATCAATCCCCACGCGATACGCGCCTTGCGTTTCGGTAAAACCGCGCGAACGGAACGTATCGCCTTCTTCGTACACAAAGCCGGGGTCGGGTCCTTGGGTGGGCAAAGTATCGGGTGTGCCATTCGTGACGGTAACACTGACGTTCAATACATCACCCGCGTTCACGGTCGTCGGGGTCAGTGTAACATTGGTGATTTCGACTTTGCCACTCAAGCCGCCTGTGACGGTGATGACTTGCTCGCCCTGCCGATCCTGCAACCACGTGACGAGTTCGCGCACGAGTCCCACCCAGTATTTCACCGAACGACCGGTTTTCACACGAATCGCGCCGGTGATGGTGCGCGATTCGCCGGGCGCGAGTGGCGCACCCAAGCCCCAGCGATACGGATGATCGAGCGTCGTGGGCGCGTCCAATTCCACACCGACGCGAATCGCGTTGCGCACTTCGGGAACGCCGCGCGAGCGACCCGTATCGGCTTCGTCGTACACAAAACCAGGATCGGGTCCTTGCGTTTGCAATGTTTCGGCGGTGCCGTTGACGACGGTGATGCTGACGTTGAGCAAATCGCCAGCGCGCAAAGTCGTCGGCGAAAAAGTGACGTTGGTGATTTTCAATGTGCCAGCGGGCGTCACGGTCAACGTTGTCGTCAGCGTTTGCGTGGTGTTATCGTTGAACGTGATGCGCAAGGTGTAGGTCGTCGTTTGGGTTGGCGAAACGGTTCTGCTTCCCGATGCGTTGACGCGCTGACCATCGAGGAGCACCTCGCGCGCGTTGGGCACGTCCCAGCGCAAGGTCGCGTTCTGTCCGGCGGTGATTGTCGCGGGTGTCACGCTGAACGTTGGCTCGAACGTGGGCAGGGGCCAGGGCTTGGGTGTGATGAGACCGCCGCCACTCTGTTGCACGTACGCGGCAAAGAGGTTGATCATCGGCGCGAGTTCAAACGAGGGCCAGGCACCATCGCCCCACTGAAACACCGTCGCGCCAAGCACGTACGCGTCTTGCATCAACGCGGCATCGTACTGATTGAGGATTTCGAGGTATTGTTGTTCGCTCACTTTGCCGCGATAGCCGCCGGTGCGCGGATCGCCATTGTCGTCCCAGCCGGCTTCGGTGATGATGACCGGTTTGCGTGCGCGTGGAGGGAGCGCGCGCTCGAACTCGCGATAGCGTCGCCAATCGGTTTGTCCGCCGGCTTGTTTGTAGTACTCGTGGAACGCGTGCAAATCAACGGCGGCGGCGGCATCCACGAGATACGGTAACACGATCGGCAATTTGTCGGGCGTGGGATTGCCCGTTGACCACGAAAAGCCGGCAACAAGTTCACCTTCGTTGTGCATCAATTCGGCAAAGCGCACCGTCCAGGCATTGAGCGCGCGCGCATCGTCCACCGTTTCGACAATCGGCTCGTTGATGCCTTCCCAAATGATGCCGCGCCCGCGCAATTTCTTGAGTGTATCGCGCATCTCGGCGAAAAAGCGATCCGCCGGTTCGCGATAGTCGCGCGTACTGTAATGCCGATAGACAATCAGCGTGTTGGGACAACGTCGGCGAATTTCGTCAATGTTCATCTCCGACGATTGGTTGAAGATTTTGACGATGCTCGGTTGCATTCGCTCCAACACAGTGAAAACGTTGGAGGGATAACTGTTCAAGTGAACGGAAAGTTTGGAAGGCATTGTTCCTCCAGACAAACGTGCCAAAATTGCCAAATGTGCCAAATATGCCAAACGATTGGCAGTGAGCCAATTTACCAATGTGCTAATGAACCAAATCTTTTTGTCCTTCGTCATTGGTCGTTCGTCGTTTGGCTCATTGGTGCATTGGCTCATTGGCTCATTCAAATCTGCCTAGCCGCTCGACTTTTTGTTTCAGTACCGTTTCGGTGAACTCTTGTTTGACGCGCGCCATCAAATCGGGATCGCTCAACAAATCAATCGTGGTCATTGCCATTCCTTTGGCGGCGAGAAGCATTCCTTCGTGACCGAGTGGCGAAATCGCCGCGTCGCGAAATTCGGGTGTGTGCCCGCCGATGCCTTCGGTGGTAATTTTGATGTACGGATGAATCGCGGGAACGACGTGGCTGACGTTGCCCATATCGGTCGAACCCATCCGTTCGTTTGGGCGCGGGTCAACGACATCCACGCCTAGTGCGCGCCAGTTTTCGGCAAACGCGTTGGCAAGCGTCAGATTCGGAATCAGTTCGGCATAACTCGGTTTTGTCCAATGCTTGAGTGTGGCGCCGGTCGCGGCGGCGCCGGCTTGCGCGCATTGAATCACGCGTCGCAACACTTCTTGCGCGTAACCCTGACTCGCTGCGCGTACGCTGAATTGCGCGGCGGCGTAATCGGGGATGATGTTGGCGGCAGTACCGCCGTGCGTGATGATGCCGTGCACGCGCGCATCGGGACGCAGATGCAAGCGGAGCGCGTTGACGTTGTTGAACGTGAGGATGACGGCTTCGAGCGCGTTGATGCCTTCTTCGGGTGCGGCGGCGGCGTGCGCGGCTTTGCCAATCACACACGCGGCGGCGGCGACGAGGCGCATCCGGCGGTGAACTTCTTCGGCAGGGCCGGTTTGCCGCCCTCGCAGGTGGCGACCTACCGCGTGGGCAA
>JAOACU010000214.1 GCA_026417715.1 Anaerolineae bacterium
ACTCGGTTTTGCCGCGCGCGGGCGCGGTTTGGAAATCGTCACCCTCTCCGATCCGCCATTCGATTCCAAGTTCAGTGGCAACACGATTGACATTTGCCCCGTTGGCGCGCTCACTTCGCGCGATTTTCGCTTGCGTGCGCGCGTGTGGGAAGTGCGCGATTATCCGAGTGTGTGCGCGCATTGTTCCGTTGGATGCAACTTGTGGATCGGCGAACGCGATAATGCGATCAAACGCATCGTTCCGCGCGAGAATGAAGCCGTCAACGAAATCTGGTTGTGTGACAAAGGTCGCTTCGTTCATCATTTTACGACCGCGCCTGACCGATTGACCACACCCTTGATTCGNCGCAACGGCAACCTGCAACCTGCAACTTGGAACGAGGCATTAGATTTTGTCGCGTCGCGCCTGAAGCAACTCAAGTGGCACGATCCGAATGCCATTGGTGGACTTGCAGGCGATCGCGCGTCGAACGAAGATTTGTACTTGTTCCAAAAACTTTTCCGCCAAGTGATTGGCACGAACAATCTCGATCATCGTATCGGTTGGAGCGCGACGAACACGGGTGCAGATTCGATTCGCGTCTACGGCGCGGGCGTTGACACGAATCTCGGCACACTCGATCAGAACACGACCGTGCTCGTCTTCGGCGCGGACCCAGAGGAAGAGCAACCCGTCATTCGCTTACGACTCACGCGTAGCGCGCGTATGTTCGGCGCGAATCTTGTCGTCGCGAATGGACGCGTGACCAAACTGGCGCGCCACGCTAAACAATCGTTCGTGTATGCGTACGGCGCGGAAGCGCACTTTATGCTGCGACTCGTACGCGCGATTTTGGATGAGAGATTGGAGAATAGAGATTTTATTGCAGCGCGTGTCACGAATTTCGATGCGTTTGCAAAATCGCTTGAACCGTACACGGTGGAACGATGCGCGGAACTGTGTCACGTCAAAGCCGATAAACTGCGCGAAACCGCGCGCCTAATCGCCCAATCACCCAATCTCCTCATCCTCTACGGACGTGAGGCGATGTTCGCACAGCAAAACGACATTGCCGTCGCGCGCGCGATGATCGCGCTCTTGCTCATCACAGGGCACGTCGGACGCGCGAACAATGGCTTGATTGCGCTTTATCCGCACAACAATTCCACCGGCGCGCTGGATATGGGCATTCTGCCTGATGGTGGTGTCGGACGGACGCGCGTCGAGCAGCGCGGTTTGTCGGCGCGCGAGATGACATCGGGAAAAGCGCGCGCGCTCTACGTGATGGCGTGCGATCCTGCCGCTGATGGGAATTTCGTCAAACCTGAATTTCTCATCGTGCAAGATTTGTTCTTGACTGAGACGGCGAAACTTGCCGATGTGGTCTTGCCTGCGCAATCGTTCGCGGAACGTGATGGCACATTCACTAACACCGAACGCCGCGTGCAACTTTTCTGCGCCGCGCACAAACCGATCGGCGAAAGCAAGCCCGATTGGTGGATCATCGCAGAAATCGCGAAACGGCTGGATGGGGGTACGCAGTCTCAGGTTTCAAGTTCCCACTTGAAACCTGAAACCTGGAACTACGCCAACGCTTGGGAAATTACTAACGAAATCGCTGCAACCGTTCCACTCTACAAAGGAATGACCTACACCGCGCTTGTCGAAAACGTCAAACTGCCACCACCGCGTTCTGGTCAAGGCAATCCGAGTCCTGAACCGACCAAGATTGCGATGGGTGAGGTGGAAAACGTTTCGAGTGGCAAGGTGTGGGCAACCGTCGCGGAGAGTGACGCGCGCGCGAAATTCGAGTTGGTGTGGAGCGAACCCAGACCGATGGCAAAGGACGAAGGACGAAAGATTTTGGCGGTAGCGCGCGCGTTGTATGATCGCGGGACGTTGGTAAGCAAGACGAAAATTGTACAGCCGCGCGTGCCTGCGCCGTACGTCGAACTCAATTCGCAGGACGCGGAACAACTCGGCATTGCGAACCGCGCGCGTGTGCGCATCGCGTTCGATGCGCGCGTCATCGAGTTGAACGCGCGTGTGAATGGTCACGTACCACCAGGCGTGGTACTGATACCGAACAACTTGGATGGCACTGCCGCGTTGCCGATGGGCGCGCGGGTAAAAGTGGAAAAAGCGTAGATGGATATTCTGAATGCTGTGCGCAAGACGGCGAACAAGCGTATCCTGTACTTGCCTCACGCGTTAACTCAGATGAATTTACCCGAACGAATGATTACTGCAGATGAAGTACGCGAGGTGGTGTTCAAAGGTGAAATCATTGAGGATTATCCTGAAGACCCGCGTGGTCATAGTTGTCTAATGTACGGTTGGACGTCCACGAAGAATCGTCCGATTCACGTTGTCTGTTCGCCTAAGGACGAATACTTGGCTATCATCACGGCATACGTTCCATCACCAAAAGAGTGGGAATCAGACTTCAAGACGCGCAGAAAGTGAGATTCACAAATGGAATGTTATTCTTGCAAGGGTAAATTGCATAAGGGAAAGACTTCGTACACCATCACTCGTAAAGGTTATCATTTGATTGTTGACCATGTGCCCGCGTGGGTGTGCGAACAGTGCGGCGAAGTCTTGCTGGAAGAAGCACAGGTAAAGGCAATCCAGCAATTGATCGAAAAAACTGACGTGAGCGTATCCGCACTGGTTAGCGTACCTGTGTAATCTTGATCAACCCAGATGTCGTCCAAGAATTTCCGAATGACGAATGTTCGTGCAAAAAGACCTGCACACGCAAAGCCTATGTCATCGCGCGCGCCATTCAAGCGCGTCACGCGCAAGCAAATCAACGCGGTGGTGCAGCGTATCGTCCAGCAGTTCAATCCAGAAAAAGTGATTTTGTTTGGTTCGTACGCGTACGGCAAACCGAACATTGACAGCGATGTGGATTTGCTTGTGGTGATGGAGAGCGATGAGCGTCCCGCACGGCGTACCGCGCGCGTTCTGGGCGCGATACTTGATGTCAAAACTTTTCCAATGGATTTGCTGGTCCGCACACCGCAAGAACTTGAACATCGTCTAGCCATTGGCGACTTGTTTATGCAAGAAGTTATCGAGCGCGGCAAGGTGCTGTATGCCCGAAGATTCGGTTGACGAATGGATTCGCAAAGCCGAACAAGATTTTGAGTACGCGCGAATCGGTATGCGTCGAAGAAAGAATCCGCTTTACGATGGCGTGTGCTTTCACGCGCAACAATGCGCGGAAAAGTATCTCAAGGCATTCTTGACGCGGCACAAGATCGAATTCCGAAAGACGCACGATCTCACTGAACTACAACGCGCCTGCGCCCAAGTGGATCCAGCATTTCGTTTGATCATCGAGCCATTGAAATTGCTCTTCGTCTATGCAGTTGATATTCGTTATCCAGGCATCAGCGCAACTGAACAAGATGCGCGCGATGCCGTCGCCGCGATGAAACAAGTGCGCGCGTTTGTTCGTGCACGCTTGGGACTACAAACCCGCTAGGTGACCGATGGAAAGGACGCGCAAGCATTCTCGTTTCGTTCGATCGAATCATACCACACAGCGACACACCACGCGCGAACGTCGCATCTCGTACAAGGCAGCATCATCGCGCGCGCCGTTCAAGCGCGTCACGCGCAAGCAAATCAACGCGGTGGTGCAACGTATCGTCCAGCAGTTCAATCCCGAAAAAGTGATTTTGTTCGGTTCGTATGCGTACGGCAAACCGAACATTGACAGCGATGTGGATTTGCTAGTTGTGATGGAGAGTGACGAACGACCAGCGCGACGCGCTCTCCCTATTGTCAAGCAGTTGCTCGATGTGCCGTTTCCAATGGACGTGTTGGTGCGAACGCCCCAAGAAATCCAACAGCGGTTGAAAATGGATGATGACTTTGTGCATGACATCGTAGAGTACGGTCAAGTCTTGTATGAGCGACGATACGCTTGAATGGATTGAAAGAGCCGAAGAAGATTTTCGTATGGCGCAGGCGGCGTTGCGCCAACGCAAATTCAAAGCGTACAACAGCGTGTGCTTTCACGCGCAACAATGTGCCGAGAAATACCTCAAGGCATTTCTGGTCAGGCATCACATTCCCTTTCGTAAAACACACGACCTGCGCGAACTGAGGCGTCAATGCGTTGAGGTAGATAACGTCTTTGATATGCTGACCGATGCGCTGTTGTTACTCAACCAATTCGCCATTGACACGCGCTATCCCGGACTTGCCCTCACCGAACAAGATGCGCGCGATGCCGTCGCCGCAGTGAAACAAGTGCGCGCCTTTGTTCGCGCGCGACTTGGTCTCAAAACGAAATAACTTTCGTCGTTCGTCCTCCGTCCTCCGTCCAATATGAGGTTGAACTATGACTCTACCAGACATTGGTGCGTTGTTCAAAGGAATGTCAGTGACCTTGCGGGAAATGTTCAACCCGCCCGTCACGATTCAATATCCCGAAGTGAAAAAGCCGGTCGCGCCGCGCTTTCGCGGTAGGCACGAGTTAAAGCGACACGACAACGGCTTGGAAAAATGCATCGGTTGCTCACTGTGCGCGGCGGCATGTCCCACCGACGCGATCTACGTCGAACCCGCCGAGCAAACCGATGAAGAACGCTATTCGCCCGGCGAACGCTATGCCGCGCGCTATGAAATCAACCTGCTTCGCTGTATCTACTGCGGCTTTTGCGAAGAAGCGTGTCCGACCGGTGCCATCGTGCTCGAACATCAGTACGAACTTTCGTACTATGATCGGCGGAGCGCAATTATCACCAAAGAACAATTGCTCGTGCCTCCACCTGCGCCTGAACTAGGCACACCGCGCGCGATGAAAGACCCAGGCAACTTGTACTCGGCGATTCCGCCGGTCAAAGGCGGCGTGGAAGCATAAAGTCAAAAGTACCAAAAGAGCCAAACCAGCCAAACTTGCCAAAAATTCTTTGGCACATTTGGCATCTTTGGCAGATTTGGCACGTTTGATTTCATCTTCAACAAAGGAGTTGAACAATGCACGAATTCCCTTGTCCCCCCGGTCTCGTTTGTCGTCCCACGTTTTGGAACATCCCGTGGATTTTGGAGATCGTCGTGTATCTGGGCGGTCTCATCGCCGTGATCGTTTTTGCGTACGGGATTTGGCAGCGCGTCAAGATTTGGCGCAAAGGTAAAGGTAAATTCGACTGGCGTCCGCTCGGTGTGCGGATCAAGAACTGGCTCACGT
>JAOACU010000215.1 GCA_026417715.1 Anaerolineae bacterium
ATGCCAGCGCGACGCAACACGCGCCGATAACCTGCGAGGCGATTCTTGGTTGCGCGATAACCTGCGGGACCGCGCACGTGCCCAATGACACGATGCCCCAAGTCGAGGAGATGCTGGGTGGCGAGTTCACCGCCGCGCACGTCGTCCACAATGACCGAGTGGATCAACCGACTGCTTTGCTGATTCTGATTGTTGATGAGCACAATCGGCGCGCCGATCTCTTTGAGCAGTGGTTGATACAATGCGCCGACACGTGACGAGGCAACGATGACCGCGTCCACGCGCCACTCGCGCAACGCCTTCACCGCGTTCACCTCGCGGTCAGGATCGTTGTGCGACATACTTAGCACGACGCGATAGCCATTGTCCCCCGCCGCTTGCTCGATGCCGCGCACAATCTCGGCAACGAACGGATCCGCAATCGAAGTGACAATCACGCCGATAGCGCGCGTCTGTTGGGTGACCAAACCGCGCGCAATGGCATTCGGAGTGTAACCCAAACGCTGGGCAACCCGTTCGATGCGCCGACGGGTTCTTTCTGGAATCAGCGGACTGTGAGCCAGTGCCCGCGAGACCGTCGAATGCGAGACACCAGCCACGCGCGCCACGTCTTTGATGGAAACGCGCATACATCCCCTCCTCATCGCGTTACTATGTGCACACGTTTGCATAAACAATATACCAAAGAAAAGCCCCAATGTCAATTTAGGCGCATTCCACGCATTTTACTTTTCGCCCCAAATGGGTGTATAATACAAATGTTCCATTATGAGCACACACAAACCGCGCGCGCGCGCCACCCCCAAATCCGAACCCAAACCAAGCAAGCCACTCTTGCGGCTCGATCCTGATCGCTGGGAAGAGATCATCGCGATTGTGGTGATCATTCTTGCCGCGCTCACCGCGCTTGGTGCGTTCAATTTGAGTGGTGGTGTGTTCCTGACCGTCTGGACTCAATTGCTACGCAGTCTGTTTGGCTGGGGAGTATTCCTCGCACCTTTGCTGCTGTTGGGCTTGGGACTGTGGCTCATCCTCGACGCGCTCGATAAAACCTGGAATCTCGGTTGGGAGCGTCCCATCGGCATCGCGTTGATGTACTTTATCGTGCTGATGCTGTTCCAGTGGCTCTCCACGCCCCTTGCCCCGACCAGTCCTCCGATCGGTTTTCAAGGCGGGGGCATTATCGGTTGGGTGTTGCTGTCTATGCTGATTGGCGCGCTCGGTGAAATTGGCGCGGTGTTGGCGCTGGTTGCCCTGACCGGCATCACTCTGATTTTGCTGTTCAACATTTCTCTACCAGAGTTCGCGCGCCGCGCAATGTATCTGGCGCGCATTCTCCGAAACTTGCCGCGCGAGGTTGCACAGTTTCGCACCGCGCGCGCCAAACGCGCGCCGATACCTCCCCCCACGCGTCGCGAGACGATGCCACCTCCTGCGCCGCGCGCCGATGTGTCCCCTCCGCCGCCACCTGCACCTACTCCACCACCTCCCACGCCGAGTGTTACACCGCGCGCGCCGGTCACGGCGCGCATCATTGGCGGTGGTCTGCCCACAACGACTGTGCCTACGACACCAACCATCCCGCGCGAATGGCGTTTGCCGGACATTACCGAAATTCTGGAAGAAAGTGCGGAAAACGAAATCAATCAACACGAGATTCGCGAGCGCGTGCACAAAATCGAAGAGACGCTTGCACACTTTGGCGTGCCCGCCAAAGTGCTCGAAGTCAATCAAGGTCCCACCATCACTCAGTTTGGCGTTGAACCGGGTTTTGTCGAACAAAAAGGTGCCGATGGGCAAGTGCATCGCGTCAAAGTCAAGGTGAGTCGCATCAGCGCGTTGCAACACGATCTTGAACTCGCGCTTGCCGCCGCACCGATTCGTATCGAAGCGCCGGTGCCGGGCAAAAGTCTCGTCGGTATCGAAGTGCCGAACTCTCAAGTCGCGCGCGTCAGTTTGCGTAGCGTGATGGAATCGGAAACATTCAAGGCGATGAAATCGAAACTCAAGATCGCGCTGGGTCAGGATGTGGCAGGGCAACCGATTTGCGCGAATCTCGAAACGATGCCACATCTACTCATCGCTGGTGCGACGGGTTCGGGTAAATCGGTGTGTGTGAATTCGATTATCGCCTGTCTCTTGTGCACGACGACGCCCGACGAAGTGCAATTCGTGATGGTGGACCCCAAGCGCGTCGAGTTGGTCAACTTTAACGGCATTCCGCACTTGCGCGAACCGGTCGTCGTGGAAGCCGACAAAGCCGTAGAGGTATTGCAGAGTGCGGTGGCGGAGATGGATCGGCGGTTTCGCTTGTTCGCGAAAATCGGCGTACGCAATATTGATACTTACAACCATATGGTTGCAGGACAACCAGACCAAGAACGCTTGCCGTATCTCATCATCATCGTGGACGAACTTGCCGATTTGATGATCGTCGCCGCCGAAGAAGTGGAAAAAGCGATCACGCGTCTGGCGCAAATGGCGCGCGCCACCGGCATTCATTTGATTTTGGCGACACAACGTCCGTCGGTGGATGTAGTGACGGGACTGATCAAAGCGAACTTTCCCGCGCGCATTTCGTTCGCGGTGACAAGTCAGATTGATTCGCGCGTAGTACTCGATACGCCGGGCGCGGAAAAGTTGCTGGGGCGCGGCGATATGCTGTATATGGCAAGCGACTCGTCCAAGTTGGTGCGCTTGCAAGGTTGCTTTGTCTCCGATCGTGAGTTGGAACGCTTGGTCAATCATTGGAAGAGTTTGATGCCACCGCCGACTGAATCGCCTACCACCGTCTTGCCATCGGAAACCAAGTATGTCCAGCCCGCCTTGTGGCGCGAATCGAACACCAAAGCCGAAAGTTCGGAAGACGATTTGTTACCCCAAGCCATCGAAGTTGTGCAACAGTATCGGCGCGCGTCGGTTTCGTTACTGCAACGCAAACTCCGCATCGGTTACTCGCGCGCGGCGCGCTTGATGTCCTTGCTCGAAGCGCGCGGTATCGTCGGGCCCGATGAGGGACCAACCAAAGGACGCGCGGTGCTGACGACCGATGACCGACGACCGAAGACAGATGTGCGCGCGCAGACAAAAGAGTCGGTCAGTCAAGCCGCATCGCGACGATTCGAGGAGGACGATTTTTCCGATTGGACGGAAAAAGACTGGGAAGATTTGGACAAGGACTAGGAAACAGAATTTGTCCAACCTTCAATTTTGTGCTATAGTCAAGGTGGACGCTGGCAGTGGCGTCGGCTCTCATCACATTCGTTGTAACTGCTCAGATTGCCATAGAGGACACAGAACGCAGAGACGCGTTTGGGTCAGAAAATATTTCTCTGTGACC
The DNA here is from genome assembly GCA_026417715.1 of Anaerolineae bacterium. Lineage (GTDB taxonomy): Bacteria > Chloroflexota > Anaerolineae > UBA4142 > UBA4142 > VGOB01. The sequence goes on from JAOACU010000215.1 coordinate 3,341, forward strand.
TCTGTGCGCTCTGTGGCAAAAATTCAGTACGGCTGAGCAGTTGCTATTCGTCAACCGCAGAGATGCGGAAGGCATTGCCGTTCACCCGTGCCTGCACGTCTCTGCGGTTAAACTTGTCACTGAAAGGAGAAACTCGTGAGAGGAAAATTTTTGACTGGACTTGCGCTGACTGCGCTGGTTGTACTCGTTTTGGGATGCAGCGCGCCTCCCACACCGACGCGCGTCCCCACACCGCCGATTACATTGCCCCCCCCCCCTACCGCCACCGCCACGCGCGTTCCGCCCACGCCAACTGTGCCACCGACCCTGACGCCCGTACCACCTTCACCTACACCGACGTTACCGCGCGTGACGCCCACGCGGACGCCCGTGCCTGCTACACCCAAACCACTCGCTTCCCCAACACCCGCGCGTTTCCCTGATCCCAAGGGAAGCATCGCTTTTCGCGCGTTGGAAGAAGGCGGTGGACGAATGGCGATCGTGGATGTCGCTACAGGTAAAATCTCGCCCTTTGTCACAGTCGGTCCGGTGATGGATGTGACACTCGATGGTCATGGCACGAATGCGCGTATCGGTGAATGGTCACCGGTGAGTTCGGCGTTTGCCTACATTTTTACCGGCGCGCCGGGCGCCGCGAACGTCTTGAAGATAGTGCAAGACGGTCGTGAGGTTTCGCTCTACTCGTCCGAAGCCGGCGGTGGTCTCTCTAGCCCCACGTGGTCATCGGATGGGAAACGCATTGCGTTTATCAAGATGGGCGCCAACAAACAATCGTGGGCGTTTATCATCATCAAGTCGGATGGAACCAAGTGTGGTGAAAAATTCGAGTGTCTGATCAAATTCGGAGAAGGTGAGCAGTATCGCGGTGGTTTGTCGTGGGGCAAGGAAAATTTGCTGGCGATTAGTTACAACACCACCCAATCGCCCGATGTGTACACCATCTACGCCGATGGACAAGGCGCGCGCAATCTAACCAAAATGCCAACCGCCGATAACATCGCGCCCGTCTTTAGTCCTGACGGCAAGACGATTGCGTTTGCCTCGAATCGCGATGGGGGCAAGTGGCGCATCTACTTGATGAACGTGGATGGTAGCAACGTGCGCGCCATCACGCCGGGTCCGATGGACTTGACGCCCACGTGGTCGCCCGATGGCAACTGGATCGCGTTTGCATCTAATCGTAGTGGGCAATTCGATATTTGGATGGTGGACAAGAACGGTAACAACCTAACACAAATTACTCGCATCGGCGGTACCCATCCCACATGGACACGTTAACAAGTAACGTGTTACAAAGTAGGACAAGTTTGAAACTTGTCCTACATTTCGTATCCAATTTATGATGCATAACAGAGCGGATAAAATGAACGGCGCAGGAGGAGGATCTCTTGCGCCGTTTTATTTGCGCGCGATTTTGCACATTTCGATTTCTGTGGTAGAAAATACTAGTGACTCTTGACGCTTGACTGTTGGCGGTCAGTTGTCAGCGATCATCTTGAACAGGAGTTGGCTATGAAAAAATTCTTACTATCTAGCGCACTGGTCGCGCTAACTTGGCTTATCAGCGCATGTAGCGCTGCACCTACCGCGACGCCATTTCCCACTCCCACTGCGTTGCCTAGTGTGACACCCACCGCACCTCCACCTACCCCAACATTGACACCCACAGCGATTCCATCGCTCTCACTCGATATGTTGAAAAACGGTGAGTATAGCGTCGCCGAGGTTGCAGGTGGTAAAGCCAAACTTGTCAACGGAATGTATCAAGAAAAAATTCCGAATTCGTCCGCCCAAGTCACCGTCTTGTTCAACGAGGTGTTGTCCATCGGCGACTTGAA
>JAOACU010000216.1 GCA_026417715.1 Anaerolineae bacterium
TTCGCTCCCTTCGGTCGCTCAGAATGACCGCTAGCGCCCTTCGTTAGTATGCACCACGCCCACGCAGCACCGCGGGAATGGTACGAAACAGAATCATCAAATCAAGCCAAATCGAATAGTTGCGAATATAGTGCATATCGAGTCGAATGCGTTCTTCGTACGATACATCGCTACGTCCGCTGATTTGCCACAATCCTGTGATGCCTGGCTTGACGGTCAACAAGTTCATTTTCCATTTGCCATATTTGGCACCTTCAGCAGGACAAATCATTCGCGGACCCACTAGACTCATTTGTCCCAACAAGACGTTGAACAACTGGGGCAGTTCGTCCAGACTGTACTTGCGAAGAAAATGTCCAATCGGCGTGACGCGTGGATCGTTTTTGAGTTTATGATTGGCTTGCAGTTCGGCTTGCAGTTCAGGATAGCGCGCCAGAATCTCATCGCCATTCACATACATTGTGCGAAACTTGAACGCATCGAACTCACGACCACCACGCCCCAACACACGCCGACGATACAGTATCGGACCCGGTGAACTCCATTTTACCGCAATTGCGATCAGAAGTAAAATCGGCGCGATACACACGAGTCCCACAATCGTCAGTGTGTAATCCATCAGTGTCTTGAGGAATGTTTCCAGATCGCTCAAGCGCACCTTGTTGATACTGACGAGTGGCACATAACCCCACTCTTTGACGCGCGCGCCCGTCGTCAGAATCTCGAACAAGCCCGGCGATAGACGCACTTCTACCGATGACGATGATCCGAGCGTCTCGTAAATTTGCAGGACTTGGGGACGTGTGAGCGCGCTAGTGGAAAGGATGACTTCCTCTACGTTATTTTGCGCAACAAGGTGTGGTAGTTGGCTTACGGAACCCAAGACGGGTGTATCACACACATATTCTCCAACAGGTAGCCGATCATCCACAAAGCCGATGAGGTCAGCCCCGCAGGTTTGGGCTTCACGCAGTTGATTGGCAATCGCGCGCCCCTCCTCGTCCGCACCGACGATAAGTGTAGGCACACGCAAGTAACCACGCCGACGCGCGGCGTAAGCCATGCGCCGAGCCACGAAACGCCACGCCCCAACCACAATGATCGAGAACAACCAGAACAGAACAATCCAACCGCGCGCCACTACCGAGCGCGTGAAGAACAGTAGAATGATCAAAACCATCATTCCCAACGTAGAGGCATTGAAGACACGTGCGTACTCGTGCGTGCCGCCGAGTAGATAGTGGAAATCGTAGAGATGGAAGAGGTGGAACAGGAAAATCCACGCCGGGATTAGCACGACAAATAACCGCGCATATAAATTCAGTGGTGGCGTTACTGCCTCAAAGACTTCGATGTTGAGCAAAAAGCGAAATGCATACGCTAGCAGAAATGCGGCTGTCAACGCAACGACATCACCGATTCCCAACACGAGCAAAAAGATTTGGCGTTGACGCTTGCGCGAGACCAGGGGCGTGGAACGGGCTTGGGTTAGGGTGTAGTTAAGGGTGCTCATAGGGCTCCTCCAAGACAGTGAGACAGTGAGACAGTGGGACAGTGGGACAGTGGGACAGTAGGCAGTAGGCGGTAAGCAGTAGGCAGTAAGCAGTAGGCGGTATGACAATGAAAAGTGAATGGGATTTCTAGGTGGTGTGATTGATCGTGTTGCGATAAATCTCTTCGAGTCGTTCCACAATCTTTCCCCAATCGTGATTTGCTTCGACAAAAGTGCGTCCGGCTTTGCCTAGTCGTTCGCGTAATGACGTATCGTCTAGCAAACGCAGAATTTGATGTGCAAAGGATTCTGCGTCTCTACTCAGCAAAAGATGTTCACCATCCACTACTTGCAATGCCGATACCGCTTGCGGCGATGCAATCACTGGTGTTGCACACGCCATCGCTTCTAGTACCTTGTTCTGAATTCCCGCGCCGTAAAGAATCGGTGCGACGGCAAGTGTCGCGCGCTGGAGATACGGGCGAAGGTCGGGGACGGAGCCGGTGATAGTGATGCGTGAGGCGTGAGGCGTATTGCGTAATGCGTGATGCGTATTGCGTGATACGTGTTGCGTGTTGCGTAATTGGTGCGGTGGGTTGTGACCAACGATGTTTACGCGAACGTTGGGGCGCACGCTCCACACGCGCGGCATAATGTCGTTGATGAGATGCAATGCGGCGGTGACGTTGGCGTGGTAACTCATCTTGCCAGTAAAAACGATGGTGGCGGGATCGCGCGGCGCGGTGGGAGGAGTAAAATAGTCGAGGTCAACGCCATTGGGCAACACCTCGACCGACGACCGACGACCGACGACCGCTGACGGCTGACGGCTGATTGCCGACCCTTCGGCTACGCTCAGGCCAAGCCGCTGACCGCTGACAGCCACGAGATTCTCCAGCGCGCGTTTGTCCACTGGCGATGTCACCAGCACGCGGTCGAATTGGTTGACCAGATACGCTTCATAGCGACGCGTACGCGGTAATTCCAAGCGCGTGACGATGCGCCCAAAAGGACTACGGCTGTAACGCGCGGCTTGCTCAAAGAGATGGGAGATGCAATCCACGCTGTCCCATACAATTGGGGATTGGAGATTGGAGATTGGAGATTGAAGGGCATAGCGCGCACCGCGCAAATGTTCAATATGAACAACATCGAACTTGAAACCTGAAACTTGAAACTCGTCTAACAGGCGTTTCACCAATTGAGGTTGGTAACAGTAGGTCGCTTGTAAGGGTATTGCCGTTGGCAACGCGCGCAGCATATTCCAGAACGCGCGTGGTTTGGTGAGGCGCGCAGAGAGAACGCGGATGCCTTCACGTTCCAATTGCACGAGTGCGGCGCGTTCCATTTCGTTTTCCCAGAGCGTTGCAAGCGTGACGGCATGACCGCGCCGCGCCAGTCCGCGTACCAGATTGTATGGACGTGTGCGGATGAGGGTTGGCGTGTAGGGAACGAGGAAGAGGATGTGCATAGTGTTCAGTGTTCAGTGTTCAGTGTTCAGTAATTCAGTGTTCAGTACTCTGAGTTGTTAGACGAATCAATCTATGTTAAAATGTATTGCAAGGAGGAACGATGACTACACAGATGATCGTCGTTGAAACACCAGTACCCGAAGATATCTATTTGACTCTACGCGCCCGTGGCTTATTCCGCGAAGAACTAGTTAATCAATCGCGTCGTCTTCTAGCGTTACGCTTTTACCAAGACCGCGTTTTGTCTCTCGGCAAAGCCGCGCGTCTAGCAGGACTGAATCGCTGGGAATTCATAGACCTCTTAGCCGATAATGGAATTGCAGTGATTGACTATAGTGATGACGAACTAGCCCATGAAGTCACTGCTGTCGAAACGTTGAATCGGGAGTTGGGCAAGTGATTGTTGTTTCCAATGCTACACCATTGATTGCACTTGCCAAGATCAATCACCTTACGCTTTTGCAAGAGTTATTCGGCTCGATTCTAATTCCGCAGGCAGTTTACAACGAGGTCGTGACCTATGCACCTGAACGCCCTGGTGCCATAGAAGTTCAACAGGCATCGTGGATTCATTCTCGAACAGTTATGGATCGGATCAAAGTTGACTATCTGCGTGCCGATCTTGATTCAGGCGAAGCAGAGGTGTTAGTTCTGGCAGGAGAAGTTAGTGCCGATTGGATTCTGTTAGATGAACCCAAAGCGCGATTGACCGCAGAACTTTTGGGATTCAAATTCATCGGCACAGTTGGATTGCTTCTTCTTGCCAAACGTACGGGCAAGATCCAAGCGGTGCGTCCTCTTCTTGATGCATTGCAATCAAACAAATTCTACATCAGCAAACAGGTGTATCAGATAATCCTCCAGCAAGCCGGCGAAGGGTCATTCTAACAATGCCTCTACGATCCGTTCTGCCGCGCGTCCGTCCCCAAATGGATTGATTGCGTGTGCCATCGCCGCATACGCGTCTGCATCATCCAACAAACGATAGGTCGCGTGGACGATGCGCTCAGTGTCCGTCCCCACGATTTTGGCTGTCCCCGCGTCTATCGCTTCGGGTCGTTCAGTCGTTTCGCGCAGGACCAAGACGGGCTTGCCAAAACTAGGTGCTTCTTCCTGTAATCCTCCCGAATCAGTCAACACAAGATAACAACGCTTGAGCAAATGTACCAGTGTAAGGTAATCCACTGGCGGCAGTAGCGCGATGTTCGGCACATTGCTCAAGAGTTCGCGCACAGGTTGTTGCACGTTCGGATTGAGATGCACAGGATAGACGATGCGCACGTCGCGTCGTGCCGTTGCAATTTCGCGTAGCGCGGTGCAGATGTTGCGAATCGGTTGTCCAAAATTTTCGCGACGATGTGCAGTGACGAGTAACAATCGCGCGTCGGTTCGTTGTGTCGGTGTATCGTCGTCGAGTGGCAAGCCCAAATGCGTGAGCAACGTGCGCACTTCAGACGTTGGTGGTTGTTGCACTATCCATTGCAACGCGTCAATCACCGTGTTACCAGTCACACGAATCGTCGCATCGGAAATGCCTTCACGCAAAAGATTTTCGCGTGCGCGGCGAGTCGGTGCAAAATGCAAATCGCTGAGCGCGTCGGCGATGACACGATTCATCTCTTCGGGAAACGGATTGTGCTTGTCGTGTGTGCGTAATCCTGCCTCGACGTGTCCAATTTTGATTTGCAAGTGATGCGCGGCAATTGCCGTTGCCATCACCGTCGTCGTATCGCCTTGAATCAGAATCCAATCGGGACGTTCGCGCGCAAGATGCGGCTCAAGCGATTGTAACACACGCGCGGCAACCTGTGTCGGTGTTTGTCCATCCTGCATAATGTTCAAATCAAGATCAGGTTGGATACCGAACAGGTGCAGCACTTGATCGAGCATCTGGCGATGTTGTGCAGTGACCCAGACGAACGATTGCACGACCCTTCGACTACGCTCAGGGCAAGCCCCCCGACTACGCTCAGGGCAAGCCCCCCGACTATGCTCAGGGCAAGCCCCCCGACTATGCTCAGAGCAAGCCGCCGACCGCCGCTCCAGTTCGCGGATCACAGGTGCCATTTTAATTGCTTCGGGACGTGTGCCGAAGATGGAGACGACTTTCATTTTCGATTGTGGATTTTAGATTGCAGATT
>JAOACU010000217.1 GCA_026417715.1 Anaerolineae bacterium
GCCTCCGAGTGTTTAGTGTTCAGTATTCAGTATTCAGTGTTCAGTATTCAGTGTTCAGTGTTCAGTGTTCAGTGGTGCGCGTCCGTAGAGGGTGGTGAGGTCGGCGAGACGCGCAGCAAGGTCATCGGTCAACGCGTCGGGGAGCATTCGCCACGTCCAGTTGTGCGCGCCGAGTGTGCCCGGGTGATTCATCCGCGCCTCGTGCCCGAGCGCGAGCACATCTTGCATCGGCGCAATCGCCGTGTGCGCGACGGAACTCCACACGGCGCGGAGAAAATCCCAAGCGATGTTCGCACCGTCGCAATTCAAGTAACGGCGCGCGTGCGCGCGCTCCGCTTCCGACGCGGTGACGTGATACCATCCCATCGTTGTATCGTTATCGTGCGTACCGGTGTAGGCGACGAAATCGCGCGTATAGTTGTGTGGCAAGAATGGATTCGTCGCATCGCCACCGAACGCAAATTGCAATACCTTCATCCCCGGAAAACCAAACTCGGCGCGGAGCGCGTCCACACCCGCGCGCGATTCGGCATCGAACTCGCCCAAGTCTTCGGCGATGATGGCAACTTCGCCGAGTGCGCGCGTGATGGTACGAAAGAATGCTTTGCCCGGTCCTTTGACCCAACGACCGTTGACCGCAGTCGTTTCGCCAAAGGGCACTTGCCAAAAATTGTAAAAGCCGCGAAAGTGATCCACGCGCACCACATCGGCAAGTGTGAACGCGAGTTTGAAACGCGCGCGCCACCACGCGTAATCGTCACGCGCCATTTCCTTCCAGCGATACAACGGATTGCCCCACAGTTGTCCCGTCGGACTAAAGTAATCGGGCGGCACACCAGCAACCGCGCTGGGACGTAAATTTGCATCGAGCAAAAATTGTTCGGGATGCGCCCACACATCCACGCTATCGAGCGCGACGTAAATCGGCACATCGCCGATGATGCGAATGCCGCGCGCGTTGGCGTAGCGTTTGAGTGCAAGCCACTGCTCGAAGAATTGCCACTGCCGATACTTTTGCCGTTCGATTGGCTCAGCAAGCGCGGTGCGCGCGCGTCTGAGCGCGCTGGATCGGCGTGCCACGAGTTCAGCGTCCCATTCGTACCACGCGCGCCCTCCGTGCGCGTCTTTGAGCGCGAGAAAGAGCGCGACATCGTCGAGCCACGCGGCGTGTTCTGCGCAAAATTTTTCAAACGCTTCGCGTTGTGCGCGCGGCGCGTGTTCACGAAATCGCGCGAACGCGCGATCCAACACATCGTTTTTGTATGACGTGACGCGCGCATAGTCCACGCGCGCGAGGGGAAAATCGGGAACGGTTTGCACATCGTCGCGCGCAAGATGTCCGATCTCGTACAATTTTTCGGGACTGATGAGAAGTGGATTACCGGCAAACGTCGCCGGCGATTGATATGGCGAATCGCCAAACGCGGTCGGACTTAGAGGTAGAACTTGCCAATACGTTTGGCGCGCGCGCGCCAAAAAATCCACAAAGCGATACGCACTCTCACCCAAATCGCCAATGCCAAAGCGACTGGGGAGCGAAGTGGGATGAAGGAGAATACCACTGCGTCGCGGGAATTGCACGTGTGTCATTGTAGTCAAAATGATTTTTGTGGCAAGTGGGTGGAGGGCGACGGAGGACGAAAGACGGAGGACGGAGGTGCAAGGTTGCGCTTTTTGGGGTTTGCGTGCAAAATATAGACCTTGAAACCGCGTCAACGAATGGGCAACGATTGAAACCGCGTCAACGAATGAACAACGAATAAACGAATGAGCCGCGCAGATTCGTTTATTCGTTCTGTATTCGTTGAGGCGGGGTTTCTGAAATTCCAGAAAACAAAAAATCTCTAGCGATGTCTTGAGGCATCAGTCGTCGGTCGTATCGGAGTTGAATGTCCGCAGAACAATTTGTATTGCTTGCGTTGGTGGCATTGGCGGTTACCGTGCCAATCGTAAAATTGATTCCGCGCGCGCGTCAATCGCGCTGGTTCGATCGCGTGTTGTGGATTGCCACGTGGTTGTTAGCGTTTGTGGGCGCGTGGTATGCTGTGGGGCAGTTGAAAACAACCGCGCCGCTTGCCACGATGAGTTGGGACGCGTTTGCGCGCACTGCGGGCGCGTCCATCGCGCTTGGCGCGCTGGGTGGCGCGCTCGCGCTCAACCTTGTGTTGTGGTTGATGGATCGCGTGATACCGCTCACCGCCGAGGGACTGGACGATGAGCACGCGGATGATGTGCCCTCTCAATCTTCCGAGTCGTGAGACGAATGTCGGCGGAGCCAGCGGGGATACGCGGGAAACACTTCGCCGGCGGCTTGTTGCAAACCGAGTGTGCCTATCGCGAGTGCACTCAAAGCAACGAAAGCGAGTGCGACCAATGTCACCACCATCGCGCCAGACAAGGGTCCGATGTGAGCGCGCGCCAAGAATTGCTCCCAAGTCTGCGGCATTGCGGGCTGGCTGGCGAGTTTGAACACCCAAACGCCCAGCATCACGCAAAAGATGGCGAAATAGTTGCGGCGTAATCGTCGTCCAAGTGCTTCCCACATCGTAATCGTGAAACGTGGATGACGTAACGAATCGGCAAGGGATTCTGCCCACGTAGGCGATGGCGCAAAAGGCGGTACGAGCATCGCGGCAAAGAAATCGGTTTCCATCAGGCGTGTGCGAAAACTCCACAGTTCATAATAGCGATAGCGTCGCGCTTCGATGAACCAAAACACGCCTAGCAAAGCCAACGCGAACAGAATGATCGCGTGATGGCGCGTTTCATCGCTGAGCGCAAAGGTGATGACCGCACTCGCGGTGATGATTGCCCAGTTGGTCGTCGCGTCCAAGCGATTGCGCCAAGTGTTGGCGCGTTGAATCTCCGCGCGATAGTAATGCACCATCGCCGTATTGAATTCGGCAGGACGCAACGCGTAACCCCGAAACGTCCAGACCGGCTCTGTAGAATTTGCCTCCATTACAAAGACACCTCCCTGTCACGTAAACGTGTCGTCTTTGATGTCAGCATACCACACAGTTTGGGGATTGACAAAAATCACACAATGAAATCAACAACGATTTGACACATCACGTCACTCGTGTTAGAATGTCACTAACAACTGCACAGTCAACGACTATGAACCGGAGGAGTAGAGCGCACCGATCTGATAGCGAAGAAGGGTCACCGGGTGTAAGCCCTTCGCAGTAGGACGCTCGAAGGTCGCCGGGGAGTCGAATCCGCGAACGATGAGTAACGGATTCCGGCGCGCGCCGTTATCGTGTTGAGATGGTGATTAGAGATTAGGGATTAGAGATTGGAGATTAGAGATTGCGGTTAATCTCCAATAACCAATCTCTAATCTCCAAACAAGGTGGTACCGCGAAAATCCCTTTCGCCCTTGTGGTGAAGGGGATTTTTGATTTTAGATTGCAGATTGTAGATTTTCGATTGCAGATTGCACAATCACGCATCACGCTTCACGCATCACGCAATACGCAATACGGAGGAAATACAATGCCCAACCAACCCGAAATGCCCAAAGCCTACGATCCCAAGCAAGTGGAAAAACGCTTGTACGATTGGTGGGAAGCGCGCGGCTATTTCAAACCGCGCATCGAACCCGGCAAAAAACCGTTTGTCATTTCGATTCCACCACCCAACATCACCGGAGAATTGCATCACGGACACGCAATGTTCATCGCCTTTGAGGACTTGATGATTCGCTGGCATCGCATGCGCGGTGAGCCGACGCTGTGGGTGCCTGGTACCGATCACGCCGGTATCGCCACGCAAAACGTCGTGGAGAAAGAACTTGCCAAGCAGGGCATCACGCGCCAACAACTCGGACGCGAGGCATTTGTCGAACGTGTGTGGGAGTGGAAACGCCAATACGGAAGCATCATCACGCACCAAATTCGCAGTATGGGCGCGTCGTGCGATTGGACGCGCGAACGCTTTACACTCGACGAAGGACTCTCGCGCGCGGTGCGCGAAGCCTTCGTGCGCTTGTACGAAAAAGGACTCATCTATCGCGGACCGCGCCTCATCAATTGGTGTCCGCGTTGTGAAACCGCGATTAGCGATTTGGAGGTAGAGCACGAGGAGACGACGGGAAAACTGTACTACGTCAAATATCGTCTTGAACCCCAATCTCCAATCGCCAATCTCCAATCTCCCGAATTCATTATGGTCGCCACGACACGTCCCGAAACGATTCTCGGCGATACGGCAGTGGCAGTGCATCCGCGCGATAAACGCTACAAAAAACTCATCGGGCGCACCGCGATTTTGCCGGCGCTGGGACGACGCATCCCCATCATCGCAGACGAAGTAGTGGACCCCGAATTTGGTACAGGCGCGGTGAAAGTGACTCCCGCGCACGATCCGACCGACTATGAAATGGGTTTGCGCCACCACTTGCCAATGATCAACGTGATGAATCCCGATGGCACTATCAACGCCGAAGGTGGACCCTACGCGGGGATGGATCGCTATGCCGCGCGTCAAAAACTCATCGAAGATTTGCAACGCGACGGACTGCTCGATCACATCGAAGACCACACGCACGCGCTCGGACACTGCCAACGTTGCGATACGATTGTCGAGCCGCTGATTTCGACGCAGTGGTTTGTAAAGATCGCGCCGATTGCGAAAAAAGCGATTCGCGCAGTGAAGGACGGCGACATCAAAATCGTGCCTGCGCGCTTTACCAAAGTGTACTTTGATTGGATGAACAACATTCGCGATTGGTGCATCAGCCGTCAACTGTGGTGGGGACATCGTATTCCCGTGTGGTACTGTGAGCACGGGCACGAAACCTGCGCGCGCACCGATCCAACCGAATGCGCGACCTGCGGCGCGAAGAATCTGCGCCAAGAAGAAGACGTGCTCGATACGTGGTTTTCGTCCGCGCTCTGGCCCTTTTCGACACTCGGCTGGCCCGACGCGACGGATGACCTCAAGTACTTTTACCCAACCTCGGTGTTGGAAACGGGCTACGATCTCTTGTTCTTCTGGGTCGCGCGGATGATTATGGCAGGACTCGAATTCACGGAGCAAGTGCCATTCCACAC
>JAOACU010000218.1 GCA_026417715.1 Anaerolineae bacterium
ATGCGCACATCCATGGTGCGTCGAAACTTGCGTTCTTACTCTTCGGCATATTTGCGATACTCGTGCACAAACTGATTCGCTAACACGCGCATTGGTACCGAGTAGATGCACTGACGCGGGAATTGGTCGGGAGGCAGATCAAAGAATGCTTCGATGAACGGCGCAAGCGCGGCGCGCGTCTTGCCCGCACCTGTCGGTGCTTGCAAAATCACCGATTTGCCACTCTGAACCAACTGCTTGACACGTTCTTGATAAGGATACAACCCCATCAATGGCCTCCAAAGAAATCATCAAGCGTGGACGATTTGCCGCTAGGTTGCGATGACACAAACCACCCGTACTTTTCCGCCATCGCCTTCGCTTCGCCCATCAGCGTCTCGCGCAACTCTTTGGGCTCAAGCGCTTCCACGTCGGCACCCCACTGTCGCACCCAGGGGACAATCTCTTGCCACTCGTCAATCTCGGCGCGCCAAATCAGATCGCCGGTGCGCGTATCCTCTTCGACCTTTTCCGATGGATGCCACTTGCTTTCGCGCACGCGCCGCGCTACGTTGCGGTTAAAGCGCAAAACGACCGACGTCGGTTGATCCTCTTCATCGAACCAAATGCCCCACGCGCCCGACAGCAATTTCACCGGGTCGAAATCGGCGGGAATTTCAAACGACTCGTTCAGCAACGAAATACTTTCGATGCGCTCGACCTTGCGGGTACGAATTTTACCTGTCGAGACGCCCCGACGGGATGTCTCTACTTCTGCCCAACCAATCGCATACGTTCCATAACCGATGGCTGAAGGTTCCAGAAAGTACGGAGCAAACGTATGCTCAAAGGGGCGCTTGGCGCGCAAAGGGCGATAGACAATGCGCACCTTGTAATTCATTGACCATGCTTTGGTCAACGTTTCGAGAGTGCGCAAGTAATGGTGTTGAAGTGTGGCGTGGCGTTCACGCAACGCCTCCGATGTGCGCGTGATATGTCTGCCGATTTGTGGTGCAATCCCTTGTTCCAATGCCAGTCCCAATTTCAAGAGCGCTTCGACCGCGTGTGGATTGGGTTTGTCGCTATAGCGCGCCAGCAAGCGCGCGGCGAGAAACACCGCCATACTTTCGTCCAGCGTCAAGCGAATGCTCGTCAGATACGCATCACGATTGATCGCGATCCTCCCTTTATCGTCTTGATAGATAGGTACGCCCAGTTCTTGTAAATCTGCCAACATACGATTGATCGTCGAGCGATTGACGCCACATACGCGCGCCACCTCGGCTTGCGGAATCGGTTCGCGTTGCGCAAGCAAGTGTCGCTCTACCTGTAACATCCGCGCCGATTTGCCTTTTGTTCGGCTCATTCGTTGCCTCCTTGCGCAACTATTCTACCACAACTTGTTCTGAAAAATGGCAACACAATCAACCTCTTCCAAACAGCCGCTTGAAGAGTGAAATCCGCCCGCGCGAGTCTTCGGCAAGCAACACCCCACGCTTTTCGAGCGCGATCAAATCACGATGCACAGTTGAACGTGGCACGCGCAACTGGCGCGCGATTTCGCTCGGCGACAAACCCGTCGGATGGTTTTGTAACAAATCAACCCATTGCTCCAAACGCTGCTGCTTTCCTTGCTTACTACCAAACATAGCGCACCTCCCTGATCATTTTTTGACAACAGTCTAGGAGATGCGCGTTGCAAGTAACGCAACAAACAAAAAAGCCCGTCAGGTGCTTTCCCTGAGCGGGCAAAGCCGATCGTACTGGTACCCGCAACGGCACCTAGAATTGATCGCGCGAGCCAACCCAATCACATATGGGCGCCGCGCGCGATCCAGTACCTCTCAAATCCATACGTGTCAGCGTGCCGCTTACTCCGCCACGCACATCACTTCGTCAAGCGCTTGCTCGAATGACCGTTGCGTGTTGTCTGCCCACGCTTGGAGAATCTCGCGATGCCAAGGGGTGTTTTCCAAGAACGCGCGCCGCAGTGTTGGATCGGCAAGCCGTACCGCGCGCGTGCGCAGTTCGTCAAATGCCTTCTGGAGCATTTCTCCTGCGCGCGACTCGTGATTCGCCGCCAAGACCTGATAACAGGTCAGCCAGATTTGCAACGGATAGTTCGCACCGGCGAGCGACTGCGTTTGAACGAATGCACAAACTTCTTGCATGACTTGCCATGCCGCCGTCACATCACCTTGCCGAAGATGCACACGCGCGAGCGCGGCAAGTGATTCCATCAACAAGGGCATTTGCCCAATCTGGCGTCGGATGGCGATGGCTTGTTGCAACGCGCTCACGGCATCGGCGAATTGCCCCAGCCCCGCGTGCGCTTGTCCCAATCCCGTCAATGTGTAACCCAGACGATCCTGATCGCCCAACTGACGCGCAATCGCCAGGGCTTGGGTGTAATAGTCCAGTGCGCGCGCATAATCTTGTTGACTCAACATCACCAAACCGAGATTGCTGAGCGCAATGCTTTCGCTGCGCGGTTGACCCAACTCGCGCTCAATCGCGAGGTCTTGGGTGTAGTACGCTTGCGCGCGCGCATAATCGCCCATCATTCGCGCGGTTTCACCCAGACTACTCAAAGCCCTGCCAATCCCTTGCCGATATCCGATCGCGCGATTAAGTGCCAGGGCTTGCTCGGCATAGCCAATCGCGCGCGCATAGTCGCCTTGATACCGCGCGACGATGCCCAAATTGCCCAGCGCGTTGCTTTCGCTACGACGATGTCCTGTTTCGCGCGCAATCATCAAGGCGTGGTGGCGCGTGTTGGTGAATACAAGTATGCGGACATCGAAGAGGTGCTGGCAGTCGCGCACACACGCGGCGAGCCAGCATTTCTGTTGATGCTCGATGCGGTACAAGACCCGCAGAACTTTGGCACGTTGCTACGAACCGCCGAAGCGGTGGGCATTCACGGCGTTGTGATTGCCGAACGGCGCGCGGTCGGTGTGACTCCTGCGGTGATCAAAGCATCGGCAGGTGCCGTGCATCACTTGAAAATCGCGCGCGTGACAAATCTCGCGCGCACGATCGAAGCGTTCAAGCGCGCGAATGTGTGGATCGTCGGCGTGGAAAATGTATCCGAGGCGAAAGATGTTGCGGAGATGGATTACACTTTGCCGCTTGCACTTGTGCTCGGAAGCGAAGGCGCGGGGTTGAGTCGTCTCGTGCGCGACAAGTGTGATTTTCTCGTGCGCCTGCCGATGTGGGGCAAGGTGAGTTCGCTCAACGTCGCGGTCGCTGGTTCGATTGTGTTGTACGCGGCGAAGCAACAACGCGAAAGGAAACAGCGTGATGACAAGTAAATGGCAAACGTTACTCGATACATCGCCGATCATTCTTGCCGATGGCGCGATGGGCACGATGCTCCAAGCCGCTGGTCTCGCGCCCGGCGAATCGCCGGTGATTTGGAACATCGAGCAACCCGACCGCGTGCGCGCGGTGCATCGCGCGTATCTGGAAGCCGGCGCACAGATTTTGATCACCAACACGTTCGTCGGCAGTCGGTTTCGCTTGGCGCGACACGGTTGGGCAGCGCGCGTGGCGGAAGTGAATCGGCGCGGCGCGGAATTGTTGCGCGAAGAAATCGCGCGCGCCGGCGTGAACGCACTTGCCGCCGGTGACATCGGACCATCGGGCGAATTACTCACGCCGTTGGGTGCGCTGTCGTTCGATGACGCGGTGGCTGGATTCGAGGAGCAAGCGCGCGCGCTCATCGAAGGTGGTGTGGACGTGATTTGGGCGATGACGCTTGCCGATTTGGAAGAAGCGCGCGCCATCATCGAAGGTGTGCGCCGCGTCTCGCACGATATTCCGATTCTCGTTTCGATGACGTTCGACACGCGCGGACGAACGATGATGGGTGTCAAGCCCGAAGATGCCGCACGCAAACTGATCGAATGGGGCGCGGCGGCAATCGGAGGAAATTGCGGCAACGGTCCCGCCGAAATTTTGGAGGCGATTCAAAAGATGCGCGCGGTCGCGCCGCACGCGATTCTCATCGCCAAGCCCAATGCGGGTAAACCAGAAATCGTCGAAGGCAAGACGATTTTTCCGGCAACACCGCAAGTGATGGCAGAGAGCGCGGTGGCGTTGCGCGATGCCGGCGCGCGCATCATCGGCGGTTGTTGCGGCACGACGCCCGCGCACATTCGCGCGATGCGCGCGGCGTTGGGGTTGTAGGACGGACGACGAAGGACGAAAGACGAAGGACGAAAGACGAACGTTGTGTAGGATGCAGGGGATGCAAGGCATTGCCCCACCCTACGGCAACGTTGCATCTTTGCCGATGATAGGAAAATAGTAGAAGAACGGCGGAAACTGATACAATGCTCGGTTGATTTGAATGCGCGGTTTGGTGATGCCGTTGCGCGAATCGTAAATCGGCACGCCCGCATTCGTCAGCGCGGCAAGAATTTGTTCGACCGTTGACACCGGCATCCGTTGCTTGAGAATCGCCCATGCGCCAGTCACGTGCGGTGTCGCCATCGAAGTGCCTGATACATTTACGTACCAGCCACCGGGATAAGCAGAACGGATAACTTGACCTGGCGCCAACAGACTCAAGAACGACGCACTATTCGAGAAATCTGACACTGCGTCTACAGGTGTTGCACCAAAACCGCCATCGCGCGTTGAGCCAACACTGATCGCGCTGGAGACGCACGCTGGCGCGGCAATCGCCGTTGAGAGATACTCGTTCCCAGAAGCAATCACTGTTGCAATACCTACCGAACGCAAATTGTCAATCGCATCTTTGTAATCGGGAAAAAGGGTATCGCATACGTACGAGTAAGATTCTCCCCCCAGACTGAGATTCGCGGCGGCGATGGGATATGTGTGGCGCAACTCGTACACGCGCTCTAACCCCTTGATGATGTCCGAATCCCAAGCAAGCGCGCAGGGACTAGAGCCGCAGTAGTATGGATTGTCAAACCGCGAGAAAATTTGAATTGCAATGATGTTGGCGTCGCGCGCTACGCCAGAAAATCCCAATCCTCCAGGATCACGCCCCGCTGCAATTCCCGCAACGGGTGTGCCGGGATAGCACCCCACAACAGCC
>JAOACU010000219.1 GCA_026417715.1 Anaerolineae bacterium
ACCGAGCAGAATCGTGCGCTCGCGCATTCCCGGTAGCGAGGCAAAGCACAAATGTTCTACTCCATACACCAAGCGATCGTAAATCTCATCCGAGAACACGAGGAGGTTGTGTTTTTCAACGACACGCGCGATCGCCAGTAATCGCTCGCGCGACATTACCGCGCCCGTCGGGTTGTTCGGATAGCCGATGAGTAGCGCGCGCGTGCGCGGTGTGATCGCGCGTTCCAAGGCATCGGCGTCCACTTGGAATTCATCCTCGATGCGCGTGGGCAAGACGATGGGTGTACCACCCGCAAAGATGACACACGGCTTGTACGACACAAAGCACGGCTCGGCAACGATGACCTCATCGCCGGGATTGATTGTCGCGAGCATTGCATCGTGCAATGCTTCCGACACGCCGACCGTGATGAGAATTTCGTTTTCGGGATTGTAGCGCACACCGTACAGTCGTTCCAGGTGCGCGGCAAGTGCCTCGCGCAGTTCGCGCGTGCCCGAATTCGAGGTGTACGTGGTTTCGCCGCGTTCGATGGATCGAATCGCCGCGCGGCGAATCGTGTCCGGCGTTACGAAATCCGGTTCGCCGATGCTCAGCGAAATCACATCGCGCATCGTCGCGGCGATGTCAAAGTACTTGCGAATGCCTGAAGGTGGGATGGATTGGACGCGTTGGGAGATATGCATAGTTGGAGATTGGAGATTAGAGATTGGTGATTGGAGATTGGTGATTAGAGATTGGTGATTGGTGATTGGTGGTTATAACAATTCGGACAATGCGCGCCAGGGCAAACCGAATGCTTCGGCAACGGCGGGATAGGTGATGTGCCCCGCGTGCACATTCACGCCGCGCGCCAGCGCGGGATCGCTGGTGATGGCTTGCACAAAGCCAAGGTCAGCGAGTTTTTGGACGTACGGCAATGTGGCATTCGAGAGCGCGTACGTCGAAGTGCGTGGCACGGCACCAGGCATATTCGTCACGCCATAGTGAATCACATTNTCCACCACATAGATCGGATCGCTATGCGTGGTGGGGCGCATCGTTTCAACTGAACCGCCCTGATCAATCGCAACATCAACGATAACACTGCCAGGTGTCATCGCTTTGACCATTTCGCGTGTGACAAGTTTGGGCGCTTTGGCGCCTTTGACGAGTACCGCGCCAACAACCACATCCGCAAACTTGACTGCTTCGGCGATGTTGTACGGATTCGATGCGAGTGTGGTCAGACTGCCGTGCAAAATTTCGCTCAAGTAGCGCAGACGATTGAGGTCTTTGTCAATGATCGTCACATCCGCGCCCATTCCGAGCGCGACCTTTGCCGCCGATGTGCCAACCACACCGCCACCGATGATGACCACATCGGCGGGACGAACGCCGGGACACCACCGAGCAACTTGCCGCGTCCGCCATGTGTCTTTTCGAGATAGTGCGCGGCGATTTGAATCGCCATTTTGCCGGCGACTTCGCTCATCGGTGTCAACAACGGGAGCGAGCCATCAGCAAGTTCGACCGTTTCATACGCGATTGCGGTCACGCGCTTTTCCATCAACTCGCGCGTTAATTGTTCTTCTGCCGCCAAGTGCAAGTACGTGAACAACAACAAGCCAGGGCGCAACAACTCGTACTCACTCGGCAATGGTTCTTTGACCTTGAGTACCATCTCGGCGCGAGTCCACGCGTCGGCGTGTGTGGGGACGATTTCCGCGCCGTTGTGACGATACTCGTCGTCACTAAAACCACTTCCTTCGCCCGCGCCTTTTTCCACGAGAACGCGATGCCCCAATCGTGTGAGCAAATGCGCTCCACCCGGCGTCAGCGAAACACGATTTTCACGATCCTTGATTTCTTTCGGTACGCCGATGATCATCTTTGATCCTCCTTAAGAATTTAGACTTCATTGTCCATTGTTGCTGATGGCGGAATCAATCTCAGACGAATCGCCTACGTTCATCCGTTGAAACGTTCCGCGCACGCGCGCATCCTTGCCGATGAGCGATTGCTCCAGCACGCGATTTTCGATGTATGCATTTTCGCTGACGATACAATCGCGCAAAATCGAATTTTCGATCACCGCGCCATCGGAGATGGAGACGTAGGGACCGATAATCGAATTTTTGATCTGCGCGCTATCGCTGATGTACACCGGCGGAATCACCACCGATCCTTCGATGGGAGGCGCGTAACTGCGTTGGTCGAGCAAGTAGCGATTCGTCTTCAAGATGGCTTCGCGCGTGCCGCAATCTTCCCACACGGGAATCGTTTCCACTTCCAAGCGCGCGCCGGCATCGAGCATCAGTTGCATCGCATCGGCGAGAAAGTACTCGCCCTTGAGTTGAATATCGCGCGCAATCACTTGCTCGATAGACTGGAGCAGCGCGCGCCAATTGCGGAAATAGTACACCCCCACGACGGCGAGATTGGAAATCGGTGTAGTGGGTTTTTCGACAAAGCGCGTGACAAAGCCATTTTGCACGAGCGCGACGCCAAAGCGTCGTGGGTCTTCAACCTCGCGAACATAAATCAACCCATCGGACTGCACGCGCGCGAGGCGCGTGAAATCGGTTTCCCAAATCGTATCGCCAAAGATAATGAGGACGGGTTGGTCAATGTGCTCGCGCGCGAGGTTGATCGCGTGCGCTTGTCCGCGCATTTCGGTTTGTTCCACATAGCGCGCGCAAAGATGCGGATAGCATTGGGTAACGTACTGTTGAATCTGCTCACCCAAATAGCCGACGACAAAAATCGTCTCGGCGATGTCTAGTCCTGCCAAGCGGTCGAGGATGTGTCCCAGCACCGGTTTGCCGGCGACGGGAATAAGCGGCTTGGGTTTACTGTAGGTGTGGGGACGCAGGCGCGTGCCTAGTCCCGCCAACAGAATTATCACCTTCATTGTGATCCTTTCCCAGCGATGAGAATCACGTATTCGCCTTTGAATGGATTTTTTTGGAAATGTTCACAGACCTGAGCCACCGTGCCACGCACGACGGTTTCATCAGGCATCGTCAAATTGCATGCAACGACGATGCGACGCGTCGGCTCAAGTGTGGCGCGCAAATCGGTGAGAACGGCATTCAAACGATACGGGGTATCGAAGAGGATGCAAGTGTCGCGTTCAGTACGCAGTTGGACAAGTGCGGCGCGCCGCGCGTCTTTTTTCGCCGGCAAAAATCCCAGAAAGCGAAAGCGCGACATCGGCAAGCCGCTCACCACGAGCGCGGCGAGCAGACTCGATGCGCCGGGTACCGCGCGCACAGGGATATTCGCGGCAATCGCGCGCGTGACCAACTGTGCACCGGGGTCAGCGAGCATCGGCGTTCCGTGATCGGAGATGAGGGCAAGGGTCTCGCCGCGTTGCAGGCGCGCGATCAGTTCGGGGACGCACACGCGTTCGGTGTGTTCGTTCAACGCGATGAGTTCGTTTTCGATGTGGTACAGTCGTAAGAGCCGCGCACCTTCGCGCGGCTCTTCACACACCACCGCATTTGCTTCGCGCAGCACTTGAAGCGCGCGCAGAGTAATGTCGTCCGGATTGCCAATCGGCGTGGAGACGAGATAAAGCATCGGATCGCTTGAGTTAGGACTTGGGGCTCTCGTCTTTGCCGGCGAGACCTTCCTTAAAGCCGCGAATCGCCTTGCCGAACGCACGTGCCACTTCGGGCAGGCGATTGGCGCCAAAGATCAGGAGGGCAACCAACGCAATCAGTACAAGATCGAGTGGCTCGGGTCGAAACATCGCCAACTCCTTGATTTGCTTGACGACGTAGGACAAGTTTGGGAACTTGTCCTACGTCGCGTCATTTATTCGATAATGTTGATGTTGGTGCCTTCGATGTGCATCTTGAACGTCCAGGGCTTGTCGTTAGGATTGATCACGCGAATATAGTAGGTGCCTGGTGCGGCAAAACTGCCTACCCACACCAAATCGTTACCCGTACATTTGCCCGTATCACACAAAACCGGTTGGGGCATCCCGCGCCCAACGAATTTGTTTTCGGTAAAGCGTTCGGCTTGTTGTGGATCGAAAACGGCAAACCAAATGCCAGAGATGTTGCCATTGTAAAGAACGATGAGCACGCGCGACTTGTCTCCGCCATAATCAAACTTGTACCACATCTCGCTGTTGGCGGGAATGTTCTGCTCACGATTATCAGGCACGTAGATAGCAGTGTACGGCGAATCGTTTTTCACCAGACGCGCAGGCGTGGGCGTGGGCACAAGCAAGGGCAGGGTTGGGATGACTGGCGGCGCAATCACACCAGTGGGCACAGTGACGCCCACAGTGGTAGTTACAGTGGTGGTGATAGGAGGTAGCGATGGTACAACAACCGGCGATGTGGGTTCGGGTGTAGGTGTAGGGATACCATGCCAGACGTTCTCGCCGGTTACGAACAAGTAAAAAGTGCGCCAGCCGTTGTTGGGATTGACGACACGCACATAATAAGTGCCGTACGCATGAAACGCACCCACCCAGGTTAAATCGGGAACTGTACAAATTCCCTCCTCACAACGACGTGTTCTGGGGACAACGCGCGCAACGTACTTGTCTTCGATTTCGATCCGCTCTCCTTGCTCTGGCGTATAAACGTAGAATTCTAGTCCCAGCAAACCACCGTTGGGAATGACGATCTGAATGGGCTTGTTGCTTCCGCCATAGTCAAACTTGTACCATTGCTCCATCTTGGCGCCAAGATATTGCTGGCGAAAGTTAGCATACACAGCGGTAAAGGGACTGTCGTTGGTGGGCGTCGGTTCGGGTGTTTGCGCGGCAGAAGGGTAAGTGCTAACACTCACCACCAATGCCAGCGCCAACGCGACGAACGTGCCAATCAAGATTTTTGTTTTCATTGTAAAACCTCCTCGGCTGATTTTACAACCACAGTATACTGCATTAGGGGAAATTCACAAAATCGGTAGAACAGCACCGTATCGTGAACGGATAGTGCTACAAAAGTAATGCTGGTAAGGCACTTTCACGCTGAGCCCTTCCTTCGCTTCGCTCAGGACAAGTTCCTTACGTCAGGGTAAACTCCGCGAAGCGTCTCGCAAA